>JBKJHT010000173.1:0-12347 GCA_046598945.1 Burkholderiales bacterium
TCACCGAGCATCGCCCTGCAGCCCTTATGCAGCTTGCCTCGCAAGCCAGTATGCCTGGAACGGCAAGCAGGGTAAGGCTGCTGGCACGGTGCTTGGGCGGTTACGACAGCGCGCGAATAACGTCCAGCGGCGGCCGATCGAGTGTGCCGCGCATGCCGAGCATGCCGGCGATGCTCACGCCGACGGCGCCAGCGGCGATCCCGAGCAAGATGATGGTCGGATTAAAGGTGAACGGCACGTGTAGCAGGTATCGGCTCAAGGCATAGGCCAGCGCGCACGCGCCTAAACTGCCGAGCAGTCCCGAGGCGAAGCCCAGCGCGCTGAACTCCGCCAACTGCGCGGTGAGCAGGTGACGTCGGCTGGCGCCGACGGTGCGCATGATCGCGCTTTCGAAAATGCGCTCGTCTAGAGTGGTGCTGATCGCCGCATACAATACGACTAGCCCGGCCAATACGGTGAACAAAAATACC
This sequence comes from Burkholderiales bacterium, assembly GCA_046598945.1. GTDB lineage: Bacteria > Pseudomonadota > Gammaproteobacteria > Burkholderiales > JALYOK01 > JALYOK01. Next base: position 471 of record JBKJHT010000173.1, read on the forward strand.
AACTGCACCGCCTTGGAAACCTGGTCGGTCATGGCACGAAAACGCGTCATGATCGCCGCGACATCGATTACCGACAGATTCGGAAACGTGCGCACCAAATCGTTGAGGATTTTTTCTTGCTTGGCATCAAGGTAAAAACTCGTCACGAAACTGGTCGGCATCGATTCCAGCAAACCGGGCGTGGCGATGACATAGAAATTGACTTTGAACGAATCCCAATCGACTTTGCGGATATTGCTCACGCGGGCGCTGATCGGCGTGCCGGCGACGTTAAAGGTCAACACATCGTCGGGCTTAATGTCGAGTTCCTTGGCGATCCATTCCTCGACTGAAAATTCTGGCGTGCTTGGCTGCACGCTATTCCACCAGCGCCCGGCGACGATGACATTGTCAGGGCGGGCCGCCTTGGCGTAAGAAAGATTGAATTCGCGATCCACCAGCCGTTGGGTGCGCACATCGCTGAAGTTCGCGCTGCGAATGGCGGCGCCGTTGATCGACACCAAGCGACCGCGCACCATGGGATACAGCGCGAAATCCGCGAGCCCGCGCTCACGCGCGAAGCGGCTCACTTGCGCCGCTTGGTTGGATTGAATGCCGACTACAAATCGATTCGGCGCATCCGCTGGTAATTTGTTACGCCAGCCGTCGAGCAGATCGCCTTGCACCAGCGTGAGCACCAGCAGCGCCATGATGCCAAGGCCGAGTGCAACGATTTGCACCACGCTATTGACCGCGTGACGCCTGAGATTGGCCAGACCAAAGCGCCATGGGCCGTGTGCCGTATGGCTTAAGCGCGCCACCAGCGCGACCAATGCAAACGCAACCACCGCGCAGACGATCACCCCGACCACGAAGCCGAAGAACACATAGCTCGCGAGTTGATTGTCGCCGGCGCGCCAGAACAATATCAGCGCGAAGGCAATCAAGCCCGCGACATAGGTCGCGGCACTCACCGGTTCAATGGCGCCGAACTCGCGCCGGATCACACGCAAAGTCGGCACACCACGCAAGCGCACGATGATCGGAACGGTAAACCCGAAAACCAGAATAAGCCCAATCGCCAACCCTTGAACGGCAGGCATGATGCCGGGCAAATCGAGCGCTATCGCGGCGAAATTATCCAATAGCCTGGCCAAGCCAAATTGCGCCAGCCAACCCACGGCAATGCCCGCCAGGCTGGCGAGGCAACCGAGCACCAGTTGCTGCACCAGGTACAGGCCGAGCAGCCGCGCTTGCGTCGCGCCGAGGCAACGCATAATCGCCGCTTGATCCATCTGGCGAACGGCAAAGCGGCGCGCAGCCAGGGCCGCGGCGACGGCGGCGAGGATGGTTGCCATCAGCGAACACAAACCGAGGAACCGCCCTGCCCGCTCCAGCATGGCGCGTACTTCCGGCCGCGCGTCGCGCACACCTTCCATACGCTCGCCCGCCGCGAGTTTTGTTTTGGCCCATATGCGGTAGTTCGCAACCGCGTCGTTGTTTCCGGCCACCAACAAGCGGTACGACACGCGGCTGCCAACGCCAAGTAACTCGGTCGCCGCGACATCGCGCTGATTAATCAATACGCGTGGCGCGACGTTCATGAAATCCAGCGCATTGTCGGATTCCTGCGCAATGCTTGCCGCGACGCTGAACCGCATCGCGCCCAACTCCAGCTTGTCTCCCATTTTAATGCCGAGTAAATCGAGCAAGCGCGGTGCGACCCACATCGTGCCCGGTTGCGGAATGCTGGAGATTTCGACTTCTTGCTTGGTATCGGCGCGGCTGATTTTGATCTTGCCGCGCAGCGGATAGCCATCCGTCACGGCTTTGACATTGACGAGCTGGGTTTGCTCGCCGCGCACCAGCATGCTGGGAAACTGGGTGTTGTAGGCGTAGCGCAATCCTGGCGCCACTGCACGCCGGGAAAAATCGTCGGGAATTTTGTGGTCGGCAATGATCACCAGATCCGCGCCGAGCAACTGATTCGCTTCGCGATCGAGAGTGCGCACGACACGATCGGAAAAAAAACTTACCGTCGTCACACCGGCGACGGCAATGGCCAGTGCAACAGCAAGGGAACGAAACTCCCCGGCGCGCCATTCGCGCCACAATAAGCGCAACGCCAGGCGAAGCAAATTCATGACGCCGCGAGCGTCGCGCGATCGCTGGTCAAACGCCCGGCGGAAATTTCCAGCCAACGGTTACAGCGGCTACCGAGTGCGGCATCGTGAGTCACCAAGACTAGCGTGGTTCCCCGTTCTCGATTTAATGAAAACAACAAATCGATGATCGAGGCGCCCGTCGCCGTATCCAGATTGCCGGTCGGCTCATCGGCGAATAACAGTTTCGGTTCGCTGACAAAGGCACGCGCAATCGCGACTCGTTGCTGCTCGCCGCCCGATAAGGTGCGCGGATAGTGTTCCAGCCGCGCACCCAGTCCAACCCGCTGCAGAAGCGTCGTGGCGCGCTGTCGCACGCCCGAGGCGCCTGACAACTCAAGCGGCAGCATGACGTTCTCAATCGCATTCAAGGCCGGCAACAATTGGAACGATTGAAATACGAAGCCGACATGTTGGCCACGAAACAGCGCGCGGCTATCTTCGTTCATTTGCGCTAACTCGTGGCCATCAAGCACAACGCGGCCCGAGCTCGGCGCGTCCAGCCCGGCCAATAAGCCCAACAAAGTCGATTTGCCGGAACCTGAGGCGCCGACGATCGCCACCGCCTCACCCGCCTTGACAGCGAAACTCACGTCATGGAGGATGTCCAACGATCCTTCATCGGTGGTGACGCGTTTGCCTAAATGTTCTGCAACTAGTATGAAATTGTCGATCGCTCGATTCGTCGTGTCGATTCTGTTGCTCCTAGTGGCCACTGCAACTGCCGCAGCGCGACCTACGCTCTTGGTGTTCGGTGACAGCCTGTCGGCTGGATACGGTCTCCCGCAGGATACCGGCTGGGTCAGCTTGCTGCAACAACGGCTCCAGGCAACGAAATCGACTTACCGTGTGGTGAACGCCAGTGTCAGCGGCGAAACCAGCGCCGGCGGTCGCGTACGGCTTGCAGCCGCACTCAAACAACACCAACCCCGTGTGCTGATCCTGCAACTCGGTGGCAACGACGGATTGCGGGGTCTTCCGGTAAATGTCTTTCGCGTCAACATGGATGCCATGATCAAATCGGCCCTCGCCGCGAAGGCGAAAGTGCTATTGGTGGGCATTCGACTGCCGACTAATTATGGCAAGAGCTATCGAGGAAAGTTCCAGCTCGCCTTTGAAGAACTAGCGCAACGGAATCGCGTCGCGCTGGTTACTTCGTTGCTGGAATCGGTGGAGGCGCAACGGGAATTGTTTCAGTCGGACGGAATTCATCCGGCTAAGGAAGCGCAGTCGATTCTGCTCGACAATGTGTGGCGCCAGTTAGCGCCGTTGTTGGCGAATTAAGTCGTTTCCGGTTTACTGCTTTTTTCGACCAAGGCGGCGCAGACGATTGTTACCGCACTGGCAATTTTTTCCAGTTGCGCGGGCACGCTCGTCAGCGCCTCTTTTGAAGGCAGTTCACACAACTCGCGACAGAGTTCGGCGAGGCGGTGGGCGCCGAGACTAGCAGCGCTTGATTTAAGCGCATCGGCGGCACGCACGAGTTCACGCAAATTACCCGCCGACACGGCATCATGCATCGCTTGCAGCAATAGCGGCGCGCTCGCGACATACAGGCTGGCGATGATTTGCGATAAGTTGTGGTTACGCGTCGACTCGACGATGCGAATCGCGTCCAACATTTCCGATTGATTGTAAGGCCCGTCCATAAGTCTTTACCCAACGCTAAATTTAAAGGCGTGGTGCGGGCGTCTTAAAATCAACCAGCGCCCGAAACCTGCGCTAGATTATCGGGCAGAACAAATACCAAGTGTGTGAACTTGTGTAAACTCAGACAGAGCCAAATCGAAAGGCCTCTGCCCGGAACGGCAATAGGCGCGCGGATTGCCGCCAATGCACCGCCGGGAGCCACTATCCATGGGCTGGCCTCGGGCTATACGGCCCCTGGCGGTGCAGATAGCTTATCGAACGACGACCTTGCTTTCGCCCGAACGCATCGTACCGATTGCCGCCGTCGCGGCAAAACCCGATTGATGAAAAAGCGCCAAGACTTGATCGGCGACGGCCGAGGAACAAGCAACCAGCAAGCCGCCGCTGGTCTGCGGGTCGGCCAGGAGTTTGCGTTGCCAATCGGCCATGGTGTCGGGAATCACAACGTAGTCGCCGTAGGCAAGCCAATTGCGATCGGAGGCGCCGGTGATAAACCCTTTTTGCGCGAGCTCGTTGGCCAGCGGCAATATCGGTAGGCGTCCGTAGTCAAGTTCAGCGGTGAGGCCGGAACCGCGACAAATTTCGAGTAAATGACCGAGCAAACCAAAGCCCGTGACGTCCGTCAACGCATGCACACCCGCCATAGACGCGAGCTTAGTGCCCGGCGTGTTGAGCTGCGTGGTGACTTGTATCATGGCGCGGTAACCTTCGTCTGACAGGCTACCTTTTTTCAGCGCTGCGCTAAGAATGCCAACGCCGATGGGTTTGCTCAGAATCAAGACATCACCCGCCTCGGCGCGGTCATTGCGCTTTACTTGGTCGGGATGCACCAGACCCAAACCCACCAGGCCATAGATCGGCTCCGGCGAATCGATCGAATGGCCACCGGCAATCGGAATACCGGCCGCTTGGCACACCGAATTGCCACCGGCAATAATGCGTTGAATCGTTTCCACCGGTAATTTGTTGATCGGCATGCCGACAATGGCCAGCGCCATGATCGGCGTGCCGCCCATGGCGTAGATGTCCGATAAGGCGTTGGTTGCGGCGATGCGGCCGAAGTCGAACGGATCGTCGACGATCGGCATGAAGAAATCCGTGGTCGCGACCAAAGCTTGGGTGTCGTTAAGTTTGTAGACGGCCGCATCGTCGGAGTTTTCCGTGCCCACCAGCAAGTTGGGAAACATCTTGGTCGCTGGCGATTCGGCCAAGATTGCGGAGAGAACACCGGGGGCGATTTTGCAACCGCAGCCGCCACCGTGAGACAATTCGGTTAGCCGGATAAATTCATGTACTTTCGGATCGTTCATTTGGAACCTCTTGCTTGAAATTCGCGTCAATTGCTAACGTAACACAACTCGATGAATTTGACGAACTGATCGACGTGCGCTCGCCGTCGGAATTCGCGTTGGATCATCTGCCTGGCGCTATCAACCTGCCGGTTCTAAACGATGCCGAGCGGGAGCGCGTCGGCACGTAATATAAACAGGACTCCAGTTTCGCAGCGAAAAAACCCGGCGCCGCGTTGGTTGCACCCAATATCGCTCAACACCTTGAAACCGAACTTGTCTCTCGGCCGAAAAACTGGCAGCCGCTGGTTTATTGTTGGCGCGGCGGCAATCGCAGTGCGTCTCTCGCGCATGTGTTGCGTCAGATCGGCTGGAACGCCCATGTGCTGGATGGGGGTTACAAGGCCTATCGCCGCCACGTTATCGCCGAACTCCAACAACTGCCGGAAACACTGCAATTTCGCATCGTCTGCGGTCCGACTGGGTCGGGGAAAAGCCGCCTATTGCAGTGCCTTGCAGCACTCGGCGCCCAGGTGCTCGATCTGGAAGATTTCGCCGTCCATCGCGGTTCGATGCTTGGCAATCTCCCTGATCGACCGCAGCCGGCACAAAAACTCTACGAAAGCCGTATTTGGCGATCGCTAAGGGGATTCCATCCCGATCGCCCGATATCCGTCGAAGCGGAGAGCAAGAAGATCGGCCTATTGCGGGTTCCGGAATCGCTGATCGCGCGCATGTGGCGCAGCCCCTGCCTGCGCATCGACTTACCGATGCGCGCCCGGGTCGAGTTTCTGAAGCGTGACATGGACATTTTTTGCATGACCTGGAAGACTTAAATGCTAAACTGAGCTGTCTACATTCACTGCTGTTGGCGGGGGTCGAAATCCGCGTGTTTCTGGGGGTGGGCGCGATTCCGGCCAAATCGGGCACAGAATCTGCTTTCCATCGACGGCCTAGTGTTTTTTCCGCTAAACGATTTTCTTTCCCTTCAACCTTTTGGCGGAAGTGTGGCAAATTGAGCACACGCTGCAAAGCAATCGCTCTCCTGACTTGAGGACCATGGAATGCGCGTTTCGCCACCGTTATTCAGCGGTTCCTTACGCCCGCCAACACCCGGCCAGCATGTCGCCAAACTTGGCGGTGAGCTGGGCGTTCCATCTGTAACGACTTGACGGTTTCCATGCCCGATACATACTCGGTCAGAAACGCTTGGTTTCTGGCGCCGAGCATGAACTGCTGGTTGAGCCGTTCGCGGAACAGCGGGGCGACCCGCAAGCTCAGGGCGACGATCAGGCTCAGAATGGACAGCGCCACCAAGGTCAGCGGCACGCTGTAATAAAACATGATCCCGAGGAAGATTACCAGGAAGGGTAGATCGAGCAGCAAGGTCACCGCGGTGCCGGAGATAAATTCTCGAATGGTTTCGACGCCATGAATACGGGCCGCCACCACGCCGGTGGGGCGGTGTTCGTAATAGCGTGTCGGTAGCTTGAACAGATGCTGGAACACTTGGCTGCCGAGGACAGCGTCGACTCTATTGCCCGTATGGACGACCAGATATTGCCGTACCCAGGTCATGGCGGCGGTGAAGAGCATAAACACGACAAGAGCTGAACCGATCACGACCAACGTGCTTAGGGTGTGATGGACGACGACTTTATCGATAATGGTTTGCGTAAACAGCGGCGTGGCCAAGGCCATGAGCTGAATAACCAAGGAAGCCAGTAGTACGTCACGCCAGATGGTTTTGTGTTTCAGCAACTCGGGCACGAACCATTTAAAGCCGAAGGTACGGGCCTTAGCCGCTTCATCGGCGGCATCGGCGTAGTTCATTGCAGCGGAACCCATTGCCGCTTTGGATTGGCTTTTGAACAAGATGACTTGGCTGGTTAAGCGGGATTTGAACTCGGCGATCGGCAAAACGCTCGGTTGTTGCTGGCCGGGTTCGAAGAACAGAACCTTCTCGGCGTTGGCTTTGATGATGAGGGCAAGGGCGATTGAAGGTGTGGACGCGGGCGCTGGGGTCGCCTGTCCATCCGCGGCAGCGTCGCTTTCGATCAACACCGGTTCAATACCGGCATCGCGGGCTTCCGGATTCGCAGTGACGGGGTGTAGCAGTGTAGCAGCGCCAAGCAGGGTAACGGTTGTTTGGCAAGCGCCGAAACCTTAATACTGTGTTGCCCGGTCTTGAATCCCAAGGCTTGGGCGGCGCTGATCAGCCCGGCTAAATCATAGGGCGGGGCACATTGCTGCAACAACAGATTGGGATCGAACGGCACCCGGTTGAGCTGGCAGAGGCTGCCCAACGCCCAGACGAATGACGCACTGTCCAGGGCAGCATCCAAGCGCAGCGTGTGGGTCGATTTCATACCGACTCCACGCGCGCAGGAATAACTGAGAGTAATGCGGGCAAAACAGGAACGACAGATAATGGTAACGTCACACTAAACTCCCTAGGTGAATAAATACCAGGAGTCTGGGTATGGTGCGTCATTGACCGGGCATCGAAGGTTTCTACGGGCAAGCCAACGCGCTTAAACAGACAGGTAACCTGGCGGCCCCGCCGCCATGGAGAATTATCTCTCTTTAGGCCGGTAGCTTTGCGTCCTCACCGTCTCGATGAGTATGCCTTTGTCAGTAAACTCGATGGACTAATGCTCGATTTGGGCCAACCTTGAGCAAACAATTGTGACGCTTTGTGTCATCCACTACCGGCGCGGGTTGCGTAGCGACGGCACGAAATATTTATTTGACCCGCATCGATTGGCCGACACCCATTTGGTTGCTTCACCGCCAAAAATTCGTCAATTGTGTTGGGTTTGGGTCATCGGTTCAAAATGAGCTGCCTTTCATTTGAAGCAGTTCAGGATGGAAACCACAATTAATACCGAAACACGTCGTATTCTTTGGAACAAAGGCAGATTAGTCGGTCAGCGGCCACCCCTGAAGCAGCAAGAAGTCTGGGCCATCCGGATTCGTTTGCAGCTCGGGCATGACGTCCGCGATCTGGCTTTGTTCAACTTGGCGATCGACAGTAAACTCCGCCGCTGCGATTTGGTTAAGCTTAGAGTGTGCGATGTCATGCAAGGCACCCGCGTATCACCCCGGGCCATGGTGATGCAGCAAAAGACCCGGCGTCCGGTGCAGTTCGAGCTGACGGACCAAACGCGGGACGCGGTATCGGCCTGGATTACGAAAGAAGAGTTGCGGGCGAACGACTAGTTGTTCCCCAGCCGAATCAACAAGTCGCCGCATCTGTCCACCCGGCAATACGCCCGAATCCTCAATCATTGGGTGGCGTCCATTGGGCTGGATCCGGCGATCTATGGCACCCATTCCATGCGCCGCACCAAGGGAACGCTGATTTACCGGCGGACTAAGAATATTCGAGCGGTGCAACTGCTACTGGGACATACCAAGCTGGAAAGCACAGTGCGCTATCTGGGCATCGAGGTCGATGATGCGCTGGAGATCGCGGAGCAAACGGAAGTGTAACGTATGGCAATAGCGGCCACCGGGTATCGTTGCCGCCGGTCGTGGCCGCCGGTCTTGTAACCGTTAACGATATATTATGAACGTATGAGTCTTAAGCCCACTCAAGAAAAGCCGGTCCATTGAGTTGGCTCGTCTAAGCGCGATTTGTTGTCGTTTCCGGACCAAGTGATTGACGAATTTGGCTATTCCCTAGGGGTTGTACAACTGGGTGATACGCCACCATCGGCAAAACCGTGGAAAGGCGAAGGGTCGGGTGTGTTTGAGATCGTCGAAGACCGGCGTGGCGATACCTTTCGTGCCGTGTATACGGTCCGGTTCAAGAAAGCGGTTTATGTGTTGCATTGCTTTCAGAAGAAGTCGCCATCGGGCAAGCGTACCGTTAGTACGGACATTGCGCTAATCCATGAGCGCTTGAAGTTAGCGAAGATTGATTATGAGGAACGCTATGTTAAAGAAAGCTAAGGTGGTGGAAGTGGGCTCCCGTAATGTGTTTAAAGACTTGGGATTGGCCGATGCGGACGAGCGCAAGCTTAAGGTACACCTCGCGATGCGCGTGAATGAATTGCTAGAAGGCAAAGGCTACACGCAAGTCCAAGTAGCGGAACTATTTGGCCTTGCCCAGCCCCATGTATCGGAATTAGTGAACTACCGGCTGAAGCGCTTCTCGTCGGAGCGGCTGATGCATTTCATGACCTTGCTCGATCGCGATGTGCAGATCGTGATTCGGCCCAAGGCGGTACGACGCAAGACCGGATCGGTGTCGGTACTGGTTGCCGCTTAGTTCAACGGCTGCTTTCGGGCTAGTACGGACTTGGGGTTGTGCGGTGCGTCAGGCTGAAAAGGGTCGTCCACGTTGAAAACGTATTCAACAGCCAATCTCGCGTAATCTTGGCGGTGCTCAAGATACCGCACCGTACTTTACATGCCGGCATTGATCACGACGGTGGTATGGTGACTGGCGGATACGGCGCGGGGCGGTAAGCGCTTCATCTGGGGGGAACATTTATCTCGTCACTGGCGCTAGCGCTTGAATTCCTTAAATCCCGCTGCCCGCGCTAAGTCTGCTTTCACCTCTTCTCGGCTGTGCTCATAGACGATCTCGCGGCCCATGACACTGCCCGCGTAGGCTAAGCCATTGGCCGTGGGCTTTAATTGGCAGCGCACATTGTTGACGCCTTCGCCGATCACAACCTCTATGGCATCAAGGGCTTTGTTGAACACGACGACCTCAAGGGTTTGCCCGGTGGTCGTCACGCGTACGCGTATTTTTTCGGTAATCATTGGGATGAGGGACGTGATTCCTGATTGCATGAGGTCTAATGATAACCGCTGCAACGTTTGCATAGTGCGGTAACAATCGTTCACATTATAGGGGCCGCACGCTGATTGCCTTAGCGTACAATTTTGGACAAATCGGCGAGCTGTCCCTAAAAGGAATTACAAAACGTTAGGCAAGAAACAACGATCCCTTAAATTGTTAATACGCAGCGGCATTCCCGCCCGTTATCCAACGTGATAGTGTCGGCTCTGTTGGTTAGGAGATTGAGGGGGTCGTAGGTGATCGCCCGTTACGCAGCCTTTCGCTGCCGTTTTGCCTGTATTAACACGGCCTTTACTTCCCGACGCACCAATTTCTTGATGTCCGCACTTAGCTCAGGTTCAACACCGAGATAATCCCGCAACGCGTCATTGATCAGCGTTTGGTAGCCGATCCCTTGTGCTTCGCTGCGCGTACGAAATTCCGTTAATACCGGCGTATCGATCAAAATCGTAATCCGGCTTTTCTCCGTCCGCAGCCGATTCAGCAATGGGACGGCCGTTGCCCGCTTCGCTTTGGCGAAGTCTGCATTTTTGTATTTTTCATAAACGTCCTGTTTCATAGCGTTTCCTTTGCTTATCGTTGGCTTTCCAGGCGGCGATGAGGCGAATTTCTTCGTCTCAGTAAGTGAACACGACAACCAATATTCGCCCGACGGCATCCAAGCCGAGTTGAAGAAATCGTTGTTCATCTCCGCGCCCTCATCTTCCCAGGTAAGCGCGAACGGATCGAGCAACACGGCTTGGGCATCCTCAAAATCGACGTCGTGCTTTTTGATGTTCGCGGCGTTTTTCTTAGGATCGTAGATGATGTCCATTGCTTATTATGCATATCTATATGCATATGATCAAGCGTTGGTTGATTCGAGACACGAATACGGAAAAGTAGCCCTCGTCGCGCGCTAGAAGACGCTTCACTTTTCTGATCTACGGGCTGCAAGCCACTATCCACAAGCCTCTTCAGCCATGCCTTGCCAGGGGACAAGGGGAATAAGCCTCGCGGCAGCATAGACAATATGTAAGGTGCGCATCGCGCACGCGGATTTTCAATTGAGCGATGCGGGAGAATTAAGTTCGCGTGCGCGATGCGCACCCTACGCCCGCTGAAGCCGGGGGATTGGATCAGGGGATCGGCCGTGGTGAAGCGCCCTAACGTGGCGTCATAGACCCGGCCGTTCAGCGGCTGGCCTAGGGCCATATGGATGAGCCCGCTATTGCCCACTTTGATATGTTCGTGACTGGTGAAGCCGCGTCGGCTCTGGCTGAGCGTGCCGCCGGTCGCGCTGCCGTTCGGGTTGCGTACCCTTGCCGAAGGCATCGAAACGGTAGCGGGTGACGACATTGCCGGTCGCATCTACATCGGCCACCGTGGAGCCGAGATTGTCTTTGAGTTGGAATCGAACGGCCTGGGCGCCGTTGTTGCTTTGGCGACTAAAGAATATCGTTGCGCCGCTAGGAGTGTGAACGAAGAAGCGGTAGACCTCGAAGCCCGCTTGGTTGAAGTTTTTGTGGCGCTCGAAGAATGTGACGTTGCCGGGATTGATGGGATGGCCTAGGGCCACGAAGATAATCGTGCCGTTGACGTAGCTCTCGCTGATGCGGTTGTGGTCGGCATCGTCCGCCACGCGGACGCAGTAGATGAAGTTCGTCTGGGGATCTTGGTTTGCGATGCGCCTGAGAGACGGCGCTGGGCTTCGCTCAGTTCACGGGCGCGATCGTCAAATTACCAGCCGCGCTAACAAGCGAATCGGAGAGCAGGGTGAACGTCCCCACCGAATCGAGGCGATATCGAATCGTTTCCGTCTGGGGCGATGACGGCGGCTGAATAAATGTCGTCACCGTCACGAGATTGACAATCGCCGACGTGGCCGTATCTGCCTCGACTGTGTAGCTACTGGTTGCGCTGCGGATTAGTGTGGATTTAGTACTGTCCGAGTAGCGTTTGGCCGTTCCAACCATACCGCTATCGCCGACTTTGGCCGTGG
>JBKJHT010000229.1:0-3850 GCA_046598945.1 Burkholderiales bacterium
CCTGATGAAGTTGCCGTATGAACTCTTCAAATTCATCAGCAACCTTTATCCACTACGCGGCAGAGCCGCTGTTGCAGAAATTGAGCGTGTTACAGCACCAGTACGAGCAAACGCTCAAAAACTTGGACTGACGGATGAAAAGCTAAACAAACTGCTCAATGAAAAGTAAACTGCCCATCGTTTTTGATACGAGTACACTCATCAAGCAAAACACCACCGGTGATACTGACGCGCAGGTCATGCCAGGGTGCGTTTAAACAAACGGCGCTAAAGTTCCACAAAATGGGTCAAACAGGCGTTTTTTTGCATCGGCCTATACGTTAAACCTCCCGGGCATCAGATCGTCGAATAGAGCGCGTTTTGAGAAGCTTTTTTGCGTTGACTTTATCGGCCTTTTCGTGGTGGTTGATGTTGGGTGCCGGTCAAACCCACAGAGTCGACCATGCGCTCGTCCGAGAAATCGAATTCCCCGTGCAGGTTGAAATGCCGCCAGGTGGCCACGGAGCCGTTGCGGATGGCGTTGATTAGTTCCGCCTTTCGCGCTTCATCGGGCGCTTGATCCAGTGATCGAGTCAAGAACAGATAGTTCCAGCAAATAATCGCATTCTTGATGAGCCGTCGGCAACTCTCAGCAATTTCCTGATCTTCCTTCTCGCTTTGAATGAATTCGTGGCTGTGGCCGAAGGAAATGGCCTTGCTGAATTTGTGCGAGCCTTCGACTTTGTTGAGTTGCTTTTCGATGGACTGTCTGAACGCCGGATCGTCAACGTATTTCAGGATAAAGAGCGATTTCGGCATTTTGCCAAACTCCTTGAGCGCTTGGTACAGGGGATGTTGCCTGGAATAAGCGTTCAAGCGCTTGAACAGTTGCGATGCCGTCGTCACTTTCAGTCGGATGGTCGCGATGAAGCGCAAGACCTCGTCCCACTGCGGTTCGATTAAGGCTTCGCGAATAACGCGGTGGGGCAGCAGTGCGGTGTGTCCTTGCGCTTCGTAGAATTTGCGATTCTTGAAAGCGTACAGACGCTGACGCCCGATGCCTTTGATCCGCGGTGCAAACCTGAAGCCCGCCATATAGGTAGCGGCGAAAATGACTTCCGAATAGCCATGGGTGTCCGTCGAATGAATATCGCTTTTGATCACGTCGTTGTGCATGAGTCCGTCAATCACATAGGCCGCCTCGCGCTCGGCGGCAGTGATCACCGTGGAATACCATAACAAATGGCGCATGTCGATAAAACTGATAACGCTGACACCTTTGTCCTTACCCAAATACTTGAACGAATAATTGGCATTCAACGAGTCCACCGCCACTTCGAATTTTTGCCCGTCGCTGGACGTATGTAGCACATCAAGCTGCCGCCGGTAAAGATTGGGCAGTTCCATCCGGTCAACAAACTGCAAGATGCGATCGTTAGCGCTGTGTATATTCGCCAACGAGAAGTACCAGTTGACTGCGGTGTCGAGCTCGTTCTCGTTGATCTGCCTGGATATCTGCGCGAGTTTGCGGTGGCCGATGTCGCAACCGTAACCGATGATGCCCGCGAAGAAGACTTTCTTGGGCGGCTTCGCGGGCTGATATTTTGGTTGCCAATGCTCGAATTCATCAAGAAACCCGGTCGCTTGGTCCACCGTGGCGATCGCTTCCAGCAATGATATGTACTTGCGTTCCGGGAAGAAAGCGGAGAGCGATAGCGTTTCTGTTTCATCCAATTTCGGCGTGCTGACATGGAAGCTACCGTCAGCGCGGATAGACAGGAAGGCATTGTCGCCGGCGGTAAAATGTGCGTTGGTTTCCTGGTACTGCGCGTCGAGCGACTGATTGAGCGCTTGTAGGGTGGCGCCGCAATCGGCGAATTGCTCAATCTGCGCGCGCCGCAAATACCCATCACGGTTAGCATCCCACTCCACCTTCGGGATCAGATAATCATCCAGTGAGCGGTATTTTTCCGAGTGGATCAGGTTCAAGGCACCGGACTTGATGGCATCGGCGACCGCGATAAAGAGCAGCACCTTATACAGCGAAACGCGGAACTTCCCATTTTGTCCGACGACCGCCGCGCGCTCATCGCTGGAAAGGAATGCGACGGGTGCATGCTTGTCGATAGCGCTGCTGTTCTGCTGATAGTGCAGCACTGCCTCGAGTAATGCCGGTTTGCGGCAATGCGGATCGAAGTGTACTTGCCGCACAATTTCTGCCGCACGGCTCTGCAATTTCAAGGATCGCTGCTCAAGCAGAACATAATAATCTTGTCCGCGATGAATGGCCGCCAGGCTTTCTTTGAATGTATCGATCTGCTGCTCGACCTGGGATGCTATGGGTGCCTGTGCGGAAAGTGTCCTATCGATGGCCGTTACTTTCTGGCTGTCGGTCAATCCGCCGTCGGCAATAATGCGCTTGATCGCCGATATCGTTCCAATGATGCTCTGCCCCAGGTGATCGGCAAGCGTGCCGAACTTCTGCTCACGTTGTTCGCGTTCCTGGTAGTAGGATTCCTTATGTTCCTTCTCGGCCATGTTGATTGCAGATTGAACGGTGACCAATAATATGTCGATCACCGTGTCGTGCAGCTTGAAGGTTTGAAAAACGATGAACGCGATCAAATGCAGGTAGCGGTCTTCTGCGGCGCGGCGAGAGACCTGCGGTATCTGAGATTTGATCACCGAGTTGGCGTAGTGACGGATACACTCATAGCGCAATGCCAATCGGTCCGTGATCGGTTTTAAATCAAGATAGAGTGCGAGCAAGGTTTCCAGATCGGTCAGATTGGCTTTGATCTTCGATGGCTGGGTGGATTGAAATGGTTTCTTCAGTAAGGTAAGCGAGTAACGCCAGCTTTCGCCGGCGTTGGCCGAGGACGCTTTTTCCAGGAGCGCATCGAGGTTTTGGCGCTGTGTCTGGGTCAGACGGGCATCGATAATTTGCTCCAGTTCTCGCTGATAGTCATCAATCGCCGCGACAATCAGGCCAGCCAGGATAGCGTAGCTGGGTAGCGCAATTTTCCGGGTGGTCAGCAGTTCGATGATTTCCAGCAAAACCAGCTTGGGCCGGAATTGGACGGGCACGATCAGTGCGATTTCATTGGCCGCAAACGCTTTCGCCGCATCATCGAAGGCGCTACAGCCGAAGTAACGCAGAATTAAACGCTGATGTCGAAGATAAGTCACTTTACTGTAAGCCTTGAGCAGAACTTGGCTGGGGTCCAGACCAATTTGCGCTGCAACAAACTCGATGTCTGCTTGGTGAAATCGCCGCGCAAAGAATTTGCGGCGCGCCTTGAAATAGCCCGCCATCACGATGAAGCACACCTTGTTGGTCGGCGTTCGCATACTTTCCATCGAGTCGTTAAACATTAATGGCGCGAAAAAGAAGGTTAGACGTTCGGCATTATTGAACACTGGCGGGGATTCGAAGGCCTCCTGTTCCAGTATGTTAAAGATATTCATTCTGGGCATCGGGTCTCTCGCAAAGTGAACAATACGGACGGCCATTCTCCATAATGAAAAGCCGAACGTAAATCCAACGAGAACCGGGCGGCCGCCGGCAGGGTGTTCGCCGTTGCTTAGGGAGCCGACAAATTTTAGCGGAAAAGCGAAAAACAGCCGCGCAGAACGCGCTCTATTCGACGATCTGATGCTCAGGAGGCGTAAAGCATCGGCCGATGAAAATAACGCCTGTCTGACCCATTCTGTGGAACTTTAGCGCCGTTTGTTTAAATGCACCCAAAGTTAGAAGCACTGGCCCCACTCAAAACCAAGCGGATTGCATTGGAGCGTGGGTTTACAGGCGTTGTTAGCGTCAACGAGCACGCCTGTAGCGTTTTCTGGGAAGGCCATGTTCAATGACTTC
>JBKJHT010000137.1:0-14510 GCA_046598945.1 Burkholderiales bacterium
TGTGCCAGGTCTTGTATTGCTAGCGCACGCGCTCCTTCACATAGCGACCCGGTGCGGCTTCGATCTCCGGGTATTCGCTGCTGCCCAATTTCCTTCGCGCCGCAATCTCCTTGCCCGAATGCCGTTGAAGCCAGGCACTATAGTGGGGCCACCAGCTCCCTTCGTGCGGGCGGGCGCTCCCGAGCCACTCCTCGGGGTTCTTGCTCAGCTTTCCCTCGATCCAGTAGTTGCGCTTGTTTTTCGATACCGGATTGATCGGGCCGGTGATGTGGCCGCCCCCGCCCAGGACGAAGTCGACCTTACCTTCGAGGTGGTTCACGCTCTGGTACCCTGATTTCCAGGGCACCAAGTGGTCATCGGCTGCGGCGAAAACATACGTCGGCAAATTGATCTTGCGTAAATCCACGGGCGTCCCGCACACGGTCATGCCGCCCGGCTTCATCAGTTTGTTTTCCAGGTAACAGTTGCGCACGTAGGAGTAGAACATCGGGCCTGGTAGGTTACTGTCATCGTTGTTCCAGTAGAAGAGATCGAACGCGTCCGGCGTCTTGCCTTTCAGGTAATTGTTGATCACGAACGACCACACCAGGTCGTTGGCGCGCAGGCTGGAGAAAGTCTTGGTGAGCTCTTTGCCCGATACCAGGCCGCCGTTCGCTAACATCCGTCGCCGCTGGGCCGGGAAAATGCGACTGAGATAGACGCCGATTTCACCCGGATCGGAATATTCCAGCATGGCGATTAGCAGGGTCATGCTAGCCACTGGGTGCTTAAGCTTGGAAGCCAGCACGGCAAGCGCAGACGCCAGTAACACACCGCCCACGCAGTAGCCGAGCGCGTTAATTTTGTCTTGCTTTGTGATTTCGCGCGTCGCATCGATCGCCTGCATGACGCCTTTTTCGACGTAGTCGTCCCACGTAAGGTGTTGCAGCTCGAGCGAGATGTTGCGCCAGGATAATATAAAGACGGTGTAGCCCTGGGAGACGAAATAGCGCACGAATGAGCTCTCCGGCGTCAAGTCGAGGATGTAAAACTTGTTTACCACAGACGGCACGATGAGCAGAGGAACCTCGCGCACCTTGTTGGTCGTCGGTCGGTACTGGATCAGTTGAATGAGCTCGTTCTGGTAGACCACCGCGCCGGGCGTATTCCCTAGGTTCTCGCCGACTTCGAACGCAGTATCGTCGGACAGCGAGATGTGGCCCTTGTTGAGATCCTCCGCAATATTCTTGAGGCCGCTTGCGAAGCTCTGGCCCTTGGTCTCCATGGCGAGCTTGAGCACTTCTGGGTTAGTCAGGGCGTAGTTGGCGGGAGACATGGCGTCGGTGAAATGCCGGGCGAAGAACAGCATTTCTTTCTTGGTCTTGTCCTCCAGGTTCGCTGACTCTACCGCCTCCATCAACGCGTTGGAAGTGAGCAAATATGTCTGCTTGATGTAGTCGAACAGCGGATACTCCTTCCACTCGGGCGCGTTGAAGCGCCGATCGCCTTTCTGGGGCTCGGCAACATGCTTGGCTTCGGGGTCCGGTTTGCCGAACCACCTGCTCGTCCACAGATCCAACTGCTGTTGCAGATAGCGGCGCTGGATCTCGGCGATCTTGCCGGCATTGAAGCTAAAGACGCTCATCAGGAAATGGTGCGCGTCTGCCATTGGATCGCTGCCCATCACATCCGGCGGGAAATTCTGTTGATTGGTTGCATCCTCGAGAAACTTCCTCTGTGCCTGACTCAGATTTTCAAACAATTTGTCCAAACTAAGATCGCCTAGGGTTGATTGCATAAATTTTTCCTTGTGAAAACCGCCGTGGAGCATTCGTTTTCGTCGCGGCGACCGCGGCAAGAATCGCGAGATACCCCGAGTGGAAATAGGTGCCGTCGCCAAGATTGGCGAACACATGAGGAAGCTCGGAGAACGGAGCCTGACCAATCCAGATTGCCCCCTCACCGCCCATTGGAGGGGTGGTCTTGTTATGTTCGGGATAAATGGCGGTTGCCATCACATGGAAGCCGATCCCCGCAAGCGCGATACTGCCCTCCGGCAGCTTGGTCGACGTATTATGCGGGCAGCCGGAGCAATAGAACGGTGGACGCGGCGCAGTCAGAACCGCCTTGTTGCCCAGCACCGCTTCCTTGGCTTCGAGAAAAGCAAGACGCGCCTTAATGCGATCGCTCACGTGGAAGCGGGCAATGCGGCCGGCAATCACCCGAGAGATTTGCGCGATGGAAAAATCGCCCTTACTCGTGAGCAGCCACTGGCCGCGTTGGGCCACCCATTCGCCCTGCTCGTCGAACTTGCCGATGACCCGGGGACGCACGTCTTCACGCCAATTGTATAGCTGCTCCTTCAACTGGTACTCGACGATTTGGCGCTTTTCCTCCACCACGAGGATCTCTTCGAGGCCGCGCGCGAATTCGCGTACGCTTTCGGGCGCTAGCGGCCAAGGCATTGCCACCTTGAAGACGCGAATCCCGATCTCTTCCGCAGTCGCCTGGTCGATGCGCAATTCGCTCAGCGAGGTCAATACATCGAGGTACGACTTACCCACTCCGATGATGCCGAGGCGGGCGCGCGGGCTGTCGATGGTGACATGGTTCAAGTGGTTGGTGCGGCTGTACGCCAGCGCAGCGTAGATCTTGTAATCCTGCATCAGCACTTCCTGCGCACGCGCCTGCAGGCCTAGAAATTCGGTCGACAGCCGGGCGTTGAGACCGCCCTCGGGCATTACGAAGTCATGGGGCAGCTTGATCTGCAGCCCGAATGGGTTTGCGTCGAAGGAAGCGCTCGATTCGACCGTATCGGCCAACGCCTTAAAGCCGACAAAGCACCCGGAAAAGCGCGACATCGCCCCGCCGTGTAGTCCTAGCTCGAGATATTCCTGAACATTGCAGGGATAGAGCACGGGTATCATCGATGCCGCGAACAGATGGTCGCTTTGATGCGGTAACGTCGAGGAATATGCAGCGTGATCGGCGGCGGCGACAAGCAGAACGTCGCCATGCTTTGAGGTGCCGGCATGGTTGCCATGCTTGAATACGTCGCCGCACCGGTCTACCCCCGGCCCCTTGCCATACCACATTGCAAAAACGCCGCCATACTTCGAGGGTCCGATAAGGTCGACCTGTTGCGTCCCCCAAACGGCAGTGGCAGCCATTTCTTCATTGGTGCCGGGTTGAAACTTGATGTGATGCGGCTCTAGATGCTCCTTGGCGTTCCACATCGCTTGATCGAAACCGCCGAGCGGTGACCCGCGGTCGCCGCAAATGAACCCGGCCGTGTTGAGGCCGCTCGCCGCGTCTCTTAGCCGCTGGATGATAGGCAGGCGGACCAACACCTGCACGCCACTAAGATAAATCCTCCCAGACATAAGTATGTATTTGTCGTCCAAACTAACGTTGGCCAATGGTGTTGATATGTCTTTTCCGAAGTCGTAATACTGCAAGAACGCTGCCGCTGCGCGCCACGCGGCGGGAATCCGGTCGCTGCCCGCAACGGCCATCGGGTCGTACTCGCCGACCTAGCCGCAGCACCGTGGAATCGGCCGCATGCATCGCAACCGATCGTCTACGGCATCTGGAAAACAAACTCCGACGAACATGACTCTATAATGGCGGCACCGAGCGGTCAATAGTTAATCCGTCCCAAGCGCAGCTAGCCCATCTTACCTCCAGACTAGGGAAACGCGGATTTATTCGGTTGAGTTTGGCAACTTGTTATGAAGTTCAGACGTTATTGAAAGATACCGGACAACTCAACGCCAAGATGAAATCCATCCTACCTAGCCAAGTCAGTTTTGCCCACGCCGAGTGCGACAAGAAGAAAAAGCGAACACGGCGCGAACTATTTCTGGAGCAAATGGATGGAGTTGGACTTGCCCCGTTTCCACGGACAGTTTGAGCTTCTTCACCGAAGCTCATTGATGACGTGATTGTCGCTGCTGATTTTCATTTCATGGTGTTTCCTGTCGAAGTTATTGGGTGATTGATAATTCAGACCCGAGTGGCGTCGACACGGGTTGTACCCACAATGACGGGCACTTAGGTGATCTGCAGTGACTACGAAACGACAGGAACTGCAGGTTAGTGCAAGCAGCGTTGCCGGGATCACACCGGCGGGACGAAAATTCTTGAATCGAGGCATGCCTTTCTCGTTCAGTTACCTTGCTTGGTCGATATTTTAAATCGAGATGCAAAGTTGCATGAGTGCCGAGTAATGTCAACTGTCCGCGCGCCCAAACCCGCCGCCACCGGGGGTTTGAATAACGAACACGTCGTTCACATTCATCTGCACCTCACAGAGGTGACCGAAATTTTCACGGGTACCCGCCTGTCGTTCGATCCAATTTTTCGCTGCTGTGCCTGGCTCGCCCCCGGCCATGCCATGGGGGCGATTCACTCGATTGTTCGCGAGGATCGCCGCGGTCATCGGCTCGAGAAAACGAATACGGCGGTCGGCGCCGTCGCCACCACAAAATTCGCCTTTGCCACCCGTGCCGACATTGATAGAGTGAGAGTCCACGCGCACCGGGTAGCGAAATTCCAGCACTTCCGGATCCGTCAGCCGTGAATTCGTCATATGGCATTGCACGACGCTGGCGCCATCGAAGGTCGGTCCCGCGCCCGAGCCGCCGGCGATTGTTTCGTAATACTGATAGGTGTCGTTGCCAAAGGTGAAATTCGTCATCGTGCCATAGGCCCCGGCCAGCACGCCCAGCGCGCCGTACAGGCAATTGGTCGCTGCTTGCGAGACTTCCACATTGCCGGCGACCACCGCCGCAGGATATACCGGCGACAACATGCTGCCCTCAGGAATGATGATGTTGATCGGTTTCAGGCACCCGGCATTCATCGGAATGTCGTCATCAACCAATGTGCGGAACACGTAGAGCACCACGGCACGGCTTACGCTGCGTGGCGCATTGAAGTTGCTCGGGCGCTGCGCGGAGGTGCCGCTGAAATCAATCGTTGCCGAACGCGCGTCGCGATCGATAGAAACTTTCACTTGAATGTGGCTACCGTCGTCGAGGTCAACGCCGAATTCGCCGTCGGTAAGTTTGTGAATGGCGCGACGCACGCTCTCTTCCGCGTTGTCCTGCACGTGGTTCATGTAGGCGATGACGACATCGCGTCCGAAGTGCCGCACCATCGCGGCAAGCTCGATCGCACCCTTGTTGCAACTAGCGACCTGAGCGCGCAAATCAGCGATGTTCTGCGTGACATTACGGACGGGATGCGCGTCTTGCGTCAGCATACGAGTTAACTCGTCTTCAAGAAAGACGCCTTCGCGCACGAGTTGTACATTGTCCAACAGCACACCTTCTTCGCTGATGTGTTTTGAGAACGGCGGCATCGAACCCGGCGTGATGCCGCCGATGTCGGCATGATGACCACGGGCTGCCGTGTAGAACAACGGTGTGTTTTCGCCGGGTAAAAAAACCGGCGTAACGACCGTCACATCGGGGATATGGGTGCCACCTGCGTAGGGTGCGTTGAGCACGAACGCATCACCACGCTTCATACTTTTCGCACGCTTCTCCAGAATCACACGCACGCTTTCGCCCATCGAGCCCAGATGCACCGGCATGTGGGGTGCGTTAGCCACGAGATTACCCTCGGGATCGAAAATCGCGCAGGAGAAGTCGAGTCGTTCCTTGATGTTCACCGAATAGCTGGTGTTCGCGAGGGTAACGCCCATCTGCTCGGCAATGGCCATGAATAAATTGTTGAAGACCTCAAGCAGGACGGGGTCCGCCGTGGTGCCGATCGCATGGACGCGCGCAATCTTTTTTGTGCGCTCGAGCAGGAGATGATTGTGCGGCGTTACCGACGCGCGCCATTCCGGCTCCACGACAGTGGTCGCATTCGGCTCCTTGATGATGGCAGGCCCGGTGATAACATCGCCTGGACGCAGATCCTCGCGATAACATACCTGGGTTACGCGCAACGCATCGCCGAAAAATACGTTCACTTCGGCGCGGGATTGTAATGCCATCGATCTGGCAGGCAGATCGAGACGGAATTCTGGCCCCGCCAGCGTTTGCGCGATAGCCTCCGCGGCGATCGCTTCAACCACCAGCGCACGCCCTGGCATCAGGAATCCATAGCGTTGGCGATAAGTCGTTTCAAACGCTTTCACCAGCGAGTCGCTAACGGTATTGGCTTGTAACGGCAGTTCAATTGTCGTGTCAGTGCCGTCGTATTTAAGCGCCAATGTTTTCGCTACGTGCAGTTGTTTCGAGGTAAAACCCTGCGCGGTTACTTCATCGCACGCATGCTGGCTCAGTGTTTCAAACACAGCGCTGAGCGCGCACAAAAGATCATCAGAAAGTCGCTTCTCGACCGCCGCCTGCTTGAGCGTGCGTACATCCGCCAGCCCCATTCCATAGGCCGACAAGACACCGGCCAATGGATGGATGTAGACCCGTGGCATGCCAAGCGCGTCGGCCACCATGCAGGCATGCTGTCCCGCCGCGCCGCCAAAGCAGGTCAGCGTATATTCGGTGACGTCGTAGCCACGCTGCACACTGATGTGCTTAATCGCATTGGCCATATTTTCAACGGCGATGCGCAGAAAACCAGCGGCAATGGTTTCCGCTGATTTCTTTTGGCCAGTCGCTTTTTCGATCTCCAGCGCCAGGTGTGCGAACTTCTCGAACACCGCATCGGTATCCAGCGGTTGATCGCCGCTCGGGCCAAACACCGGAGGGAACAGCGTCGGTCGCAGTTTGCCAACCATGACATTGCAATCGGTCACCGTCAGCGGGCCGCCGCGACGATACGCCGCCGGGCCGGGATTGGCGCCCGCGCTCTCGGGGCCAACGCGAAACTTGCTGCCGTCAAACGTGCAGATCGAACCGCCACCGGCGGCGACGGAATGAATCCGCATGATCGGTGCGCGCAGCCGCACGCCGGCGACCTCGGTCTCAAACGCGCGCTCATATTCACCGGCGAAATGCGTCACGTCGGTGGACGTGCCGCCCATGTCGAATCCGATCATTTTGTCAAAGCCGGCAAGCCGCGTGACCGCCGCGGCGCCGACCACGCCGCCCGCCGGGCCGGAGAGAATCGCATCCTTACCTTGAAACTTATTCGCGTCCGTCAACCCACCCGAGCTTTGCATGAACTGCAAGCGTACATCGCCGAGCGCGGACTGCACTTGCTCGACATAGCGCCGCAAAATAGGGGACAAATAAGCATCGACCACGGTGGTATCGCCGCGCGACACAAACTTCATCAGCGGTGAGACTTCATGGGACACGCTGATCTGGGTGAAGCCGATTGCTTGGGCGATGTACTTAAGCGCGACCTCGTGTTGCGTGTAGCGGTAGCCGTGCATCAGGCAAATCGCCACTGCGCGAATGCCGCGCTCGAATGCGGCCTGCAAATCGATACGCGCTTGGGTCTCATCCAGCGGCAAGACGACGTCGCCAGGGGCGCCAATGCGCTCGGCAACCTCAACCACCGATTCATGCAATAACTCGGGCAACTCAATCTTACGTACGAACAGCTTGGGGCGTGCCTGATAGGCGATACGCAGTTGATCGCGAAAACCGCGAGTGACGACTAACAGCGTGCGCGCGCCTTTGCGCTCCAGCAGTGCGTTGGTCGCGACCGTGGTGCCCATCTTCACTACTTCAATCTGCTCTGCCGGAATCGGTTCGGTGGCCTTCAGGCCAAGCACCTCGCGCACACCTTGAACCGCAGCGTCCGCGTAGCGTTCAGGGTTATCGGATAACAGCTTACGCGTTAGAAGCGAGCCGTCCGGCTTCCGCGCGACAATGTCGGTAAAAGTGCCGCCGCGGTCAATCCAAAATTGCCAGCGTAGGGTCATCGGCCAATAGGTTTACGTTCACAAAAAATCGTCTTACGTCGAGACCGCAGCAGATCATCGGCACTTTTTTCAGCGATCATGATGGACGCCGCATAGGTATTGCCCGACACCGTTGTTGGCATGGCGGACGCGTCGATAACGCGCAAGCCCTCGACGCCACGTACGCGCAATTGCGCATCGAGCGGTGAGCGGTCATCGCTGCCCATGTGGCATGTGCCGACCGGGTGATAGACGGTTGAGCCGGTGCAGCGGGCATGATCCAGCAGGGCGTCGTCCGAGGCCGCACTGGGGCCGGTAAAGGTTTCGCTCTGTAGATAGCGCGCGAGGGCAGGTGCGGCGAACAAGCGGCGGGTAAATTGCATACCTGCCAACAACTCGGCACGATCGCGTTCGTCGGCGAGATAATTCGGCTGAATTTCTGGCGCGACTAATGGTTCGGCCGATCGAATGCGAACCTGGTCGTGGCTGTAGTGGCGAAGTTGCGCGACACCGTAGGTCGATTCGTTCATTGTGCGTTCCCCTTCAATAACGCTTTAATGGCGCTGATTGCCCTATCCGCGCCACCGCAGGACATAGCGTGGATTACTGCGTAACTGCCTCTTCCACACGAATGCCCAATGCCTTCGCAACACCCTCGCCATAGGCCGGGTCGGCCTTGTGACAATTTTCGATATGTCGAAGCTGAATTTCCCGCGTTGCGCCGCCGATCGAACGCGCCGTGTTATCGAACAACGTCTGCTTTTGTTCGTCGGTCATCAAGCGGAACAGAGCCCGGGGCTGCGAGTAGTAGTCGTCATCCACGCGGTGATTCCAATGATCCGCCGCGCCGTCAAGAGTCAACGCCGGCTCGGAGAAATCAGGCTGCTGCTGCCACTCTTTCTTGCTGTTCGGTTCATAGCCAATCGTGGCGCCCTGATTGTCATCAACGCGCATTGCCCCATCGCGATGGTAGCTATGGACCGGACAGCGTGGTGCATTGACCGGAATAAGATGATGGTTCACGCCAAGGCGGTAACGTTGTGCGTCACCATAAGAAAACAACCGCCCCTGCAACATCTTGTCCGGCGAAAAACTAATACCCGGCACGACGTTGGCCGGATTGAAGGCCACTTGCTCCACTTCGGCAAAATAATTCTCTGGATTGCGATTGAGTTCGAGCACGCCGACTTCCTGTCGAGGATAGTCTTTATGCGGCCACACTTTTGTCAGGTCGAACGGGTTGATGTGGTACGTTGCCGCGTCTTTCTCCGGCATGATTTGCACAAACAACGTCCAGCGCGGAAAGTCTTTTTTCTCGATGCTGTCGAACAGATCGCGCTGGGCACTTTCGCGATCGCGTCCGATCAGCTCGGTGCTTTCCGCATCGGTCAGGTTCTGGATGCCTTGCTCGGTTTTGAACGAAAATTTTACCCAGTAGCGTTCATTATTCGCGTTGATGAAGCTGAATGTATGGCTGCCGAAGCCATGCATGTGCCGGTACGAGCGCGGAATGCCGCGGTCGCTCATGACGATCGTCACTTGGTGTAACGCTTCGGGCAACAGCGTCCAGAAGTCCCAGTTGTTGGTGGGGCTGCGCAGATTGGTCTTGGGATCACGCTTGACTGCGTGGTTCAAGTCTGGAAACTTCAGCGGATCGCGTAGGAAGAATACCGGCGTGTTGTTACCCACCAGGTCCCAGTTGCCTTCTTCTGTGTAAAACTTGACCGAAAAGCCGCGGATATCGCGTTCCGCATCGGCCGCGCCGCGCTCGCCCGCCACGGTCGAAAAACGCAGAATCAAATCCGTCTTCTTGCCTATTTCCGAGAATATTTTTGCCCTGGTGTAACGCGTAATGTCATGGGTCACCGTGAAAGTGCCATACGCCGCCGAACCTTTGGCATGCATGCGCCGCTCGGGAATGACCTCGCGGTCGAAGTGCGCCAGCTTTTCCAAAAACCAGATATCCTGCAGCAACACGGGACCCCGAGGGCCGGCGGTTTGGGTGTTCTGGTTATCGACGACCGGCGCCCCCGACGCCGTGGTAAGTTTGTTTGATGGGTTCATCGCAATTTCCTTTAAAAAACTAAATTATGTAAAGTTAGCGGCTGCGCGCCCCAAGCACGCGAACCATTCCGCTGGCGCGCGTGCGGCGGTAGTGAATCTAGCGGGGCGACGCATCCACCGCCACCTGCTATCCGGCTACACGACGATGGTATCTACGAGCAGTTAATTAATCTAATTGATTATTCCGATGAAATCGATAGTCATACCCTATCAATTTCACAAGATCGAGAAACCGCCAGCCGAAAGTGGAACGACTTGCCGAACAGGTGCAGTCCCCGAGCAAAACCCGGTCGCTTCGTCATGACAGTTTGAACCCTTAGCTGACCATGCCGACCAGCCACAGAGAAATACTTGGAAATAAAATCAGTAATGTAATGCGCACGAAATCCGAACCCAGGAACGGCAGTACGCCTTTAACCGTTTCCATGAGGGGGACATCACGCGCCAGACTATTAATTATGTAAATATTCATGCCAACCGGCGGATGTATCAAGCCAATCTCCACCACCGTTAGCGCCAGGATGCCAAACCAAATCGCTTTGCTGGTTTCATCGAGTCCCCAAATATCGAGTCCCAACACCACCGGCAACAGAATGGGAATGGTCAAGAGCAGCATCGATAGACTGTCCATCACGCAGCCGAGAATAATGTAAATGACGATGATGGTCACAATCACCAAAAACGGCGAGATACCTAAACCTTGCACCCAAACCGACAACTCGGCCGGCATTTGCGACAGTGCTAAAAACGAGTTCAGCGTATCGGCGCCGAGCAAGATAAAAAAGATCATCGCGGACGATTCCGCCGTGGATAATAGGCATTGGACAAATTCTTTGCGATCAAGCCCGCCGCGCAAAAATGCGGCGATACCGGCGAGCGCCGCGCCCACGGCGGCGGCCTCCGTCGGCGTAAACCAACCCAGATAGATGCCTCCGATTACCAGAAAAAAAATAGACGCCACGGGCCACACATTAATGACCGCACGCCACCTCTCGTGCCAAGACGAGCGCGGAGCGGCGGGGCCTGCGGCGGGGTTTAGCCGCGTGACAATCACGATGGTGATCATGTAGCCGATGGTCGCGACTATGCCGGGAATCATCGCGGCCGCATACAGCTTGGCAATATTTTGTTCGGCCAACATCGCGTACACCACCAGCGGAACCGATGGCGGGATCAGAATGCCCAAGGTTCCGCCGGCGGCTAGCGTGCCTGTTGCCAAGCGCGGAGAATAGCCGTAACGGCGTAATTCCGGCAGCGCGACGCGGCCCATGGTCGCGGCGGTCGCAAGTGACGAGCCGCAAATGGCGCCGAATCCGGCGCAGGCGCCGACCGCACTCATGGCCAATCCACCGCGCCAATGACCGATAAATTTCGCTGCCGCATCGAACAATGCCTTCGACAAACCGCCTCGGGCGGCAAACGCGCCCATTAGCAAATACAGCGGAATAACCGATAATTCGTAGTTGGAATAGCGCGCATAGGCGCTGTTTTTAAAATGCGCCAAAAGCGGATCCCAACCTGCCAAAGTCGCATAGCCGATAATGCCCGCCACCATCATCGCAATCGCGATGTGAATGCGCGACGCCATCATGAACAACATGAAACCCAACATCAATAAACCGAGTTGCGTGCCGCTCATGTACTTTTCTCCATGCCGCGGGTAACCTCGAGCAAGGTGAAATAAAGCGCAGTGACACTGAGCGATGCAAACGCGATCACCAGTGCGGTGTAAGGCCACCAAACCGGTACGCCAAGTAGCATTGAGGTCTCGCCGGAATTTTGGCCATCGGTCATGCCGATAAACAATTGCCGCGCAAACACCGCCGCAATGACAGTCACTAATAATTCGGCAAACGCATCGAGCCAATGTTTGATGCGCCCACTCAGCTTGGCGGTGAAAAAATCCACCAGCACATGGGCACGCCGCAAATGGCAGTAAGGCAAAAACAAGGCGACGGCCATCGCCGACATCATTTGCGCTAATTCATAGTCGCCTTGAATAGGTGCGGAGAACAGCACTCGGCCGAAAATGCTCAGCACCGACATCACCACAAGCAAAACGAGCACCAGGCCACCCAAAAGGGCAAGCGCGCTAGTCCAATAACGTAACGCCTTACCAATGCCCGATCGAGTATCGATGTCGGGATTGATTTGACCGGGAATGCTTACATCGATTTTTTCCATATTTATTGTTATCGCACTTTCGATAGTTTCATAGTTAATAAGTGAACAAGATATCGCGCTAGTTCGGATCAAAACGCTCGACTAATTGTTTCGCGCTCTTCAGCAGCGCAGGGCCATCCCATCCCTTTGCGCCTACTTCCTTGAACCAGGCATCGAACACCGGCTGGCTAACCTTTGCCCAATTCCTAAGTTCTGCCTGGGATATTACCGATATTTGATTGCCACGCGCCTCGGCCAATTGTCGATGCGGCGCCGCGGCTTCGTCCCACATCTTTCCGGCCATCGCGGAGAAATTCGCTCCGCTGTTGGCCGCGATGACGCGCTTCAAATCATCCGGAAGGCTGGTGTACTTTGCCGGATTCATCGCGACGACAAATCCGGTCGTGTATAAGGCGCGCGACTTCGGATCGGTCTCGCTATGAAACTTCACCAACTCGTGCACCTTCAAGCTTGGAACGATCTCCCACGGCATCGCGGCGCCGTCGATGACATGCTTCGACAAAGCGTCCGGCACTTGGCCAACCGGCATCCCCACCGGCGTCGCGCCAAGGATGGCGAGCAACTTGGTGACCCATCGATTCGAGGTACGCAGCTTGAGTCCCTTGAAATCCGCCATGGTGCGAATGGGTTTGTCGATGGTATGGATCACGCCTTCGTCGTGAACATGGGTTGCCAATAACTTCACCGACTTGAATTCCGTTTGCTCGATTTTGTTGGCGTGCACATATTCCCACAACGCCCGGCTCGAGCCTTGAGCGGTCTTAGTCATGAACGGCAATTCAAATGCTTCGAATGCGGGATAACGCCCCGCGCTGGAACCGGGTAACGCCCAAACGATATCGACGACGCCATCGGCAACTTGGTCAAGAAGCTGTGACATCGAGCCACCCAACTGCATCGCCGGATAAATTTGAATTTTAATGCGGCCGTTGGATTCCTTTTCAATCCGCTCGACCCAGGGAACCAAGAAACGCGCGTGCGCCGTTGCTGTCGGCGGCACAAAATGATGTAGCTTGAGAGTGATTTGCTGCGCCGAAGTGTGAGTTGCATAGCCTAAACAGAGCGCAAAGAAAGTGCTAGCGGCACGCCGCCCCAAAGGTATCAAAAACATCTGGAAGGCTTCCCCAAAAAATTGACCAAAAAACTCCCCGCGACCAAGCGCAAAGAGCGAGGGAAATTGTAACAGAGTGGCGCCCAGCAAAAAAAGACCATGCGTCCTAAACGCGTGTTGCGGTAAACCTGCTCAACAATGCCGGTAATATTTTTACAAGGTACGTTGCCTTGGCTCCGCCTGATTATGCAGCGGGAGCAATTTCCCGCTCAATGCGTTTGGCATTGTCGATTTCAGCCACTCTCAGATCATACGCAGCCTGCAAATTTAACCACGAGCGCGCATCACCTCCGAAGTAACGCGCCAGCCGCATTGCGGTATCCGCGCTAATGCCACGCCGTTCGCGGACGATGTCATTGATGCGGGGCGCGGGTACATTGAGGGTCTTTGCCAAGGCGTTGGCGCTCATATTGAGCGAAACGAGATAATCCTCTCGAAGGATTTCTCCAGGGTGTACCGGCCGGTACGGTCGCCCTTCAAGGTTTCCAGGCGATTACCCGGTGGCGAGCGCAGAAACTCAAGAGTGTGCGCCGCATCGAGCTGCACAAGCTTACGAACCGCTACGAACGAAATCGCCGCGAACCGCCTGCATTTGCCCGTCTCGAACAGAGGATAAGTATCGACGCAGCGGACGCTTTTGATCATAGCCCAGCATATAACGCTGAACGTTAAACGTCACGTGGACATGGCGGATCGGGAAAGCGTGTGTCGAACATCTAAATTGAGCGCCCGACGACAAGCGAGCGAAGCGCCGCTGTTCCCGGATCCGCTAGAATGCCGGGTTCAGCGTCATGTGTACGGGTGGGCCGCGACAGAAGAAAAATTTGCCTCATACGCGGTGTTGAACTAAGTGAGTCTCAGCGAGCCTTATTAATATATCAAATATTTGATTTAAAAGGACTTTTAACTAATTTTGGATCGTTTGAGAAGAAAAGATGGTGGCCTGGGGCGGAATTGAACCACCGACACAAGGATTTTCAGTCCTCTGCTCTACCAACTGAGCTACCAGGCCATTTTCCTTCAACAAACATTACGGAACCGCACGCAAAAATAATCAATCCAACGGATTTCCGAGGCAGTTTTCTGGCTCATGGGAATGGGTGTGATTGTTGCAACCAACTGCTTTTTCGCTGGTGTGGATTATAACAGCAGCGATCGGATCGATCCAGCGTCCCCTCGAAGCGAGCAATATTTCCGTTATCGAAGACGGTTGAACATCATACCGCCATCACGCCGCCATCCACAGCGAGGCACTGCCCGGTAATCTGTTGCGAGGCATCCGATGCGAACAACACGCAGGCGCCTTTTAAATCTTCCGGCCCACCGACGCGGCCGAGCGGCACGCCC
>JBKJHT010000065.1:0-7612 GCA_046598945.1 Burkholderiales bacterium
GCCAGCCGGCCTGAGCCGGCGCAACAAAAAATCTACACAGCATTGAAGCTCACTGCCAATCCGGGCGGTACCCGCCAAACTGTCGTTTGAGCGTTGGCATCGGTCGGCCTTCTCACCTACACGAAAGGTACTGCCATACGGACCCGCTCCGCTGTCTCAATTTGTTGATTTACTTCAACTTCGTAGTGCCAAATGACAAAGATGGGCCAGGTGTTCGCCGCGGATTCGATCGGTAACGCGGCGCGTAAAGGCAGGCAAAAAGCGCACCCGCGGGCCAAGCAATGTGGACGCGATTGACTGGCAAAATTTACACTCAGTCATGCGCTGAAGAACCGTATCGCCCTAGGCCACCCCGTGGATATTGCGCCGCCAATGGGCATGCGCGCGCGGGCAAGCAGGGACCGGGTTTCGGGGCAGCGGACAAAATATTTTTGCGCGCGTTAGTGAATGTCGATATCCGTCGTCGAAAAAATCTTGTTCGATGACCCTGGGATTTGCTTCACACGATAACCGAAGCCGAGCAAAAACTTTTCCACGTCGGCCGCAAACGTTTCGACAATTACGGTGGGTTGATCGCGGCGCAGCAGATTCTCCATGCCGCGCAATACCGCCAGCTCATGTCCTTCGGCATCGATTTTGGCGAGCCGAATCGAATGTGGAAATAACAAGTTTCCGATCGGGAAGGTCAACACGGTCAGGCCGTTCGCTGTTGGCGTTACGGGGTGGCCTAGGGCCAGGTGCGCTGCGTAGTAATTGGACAAGCCACTGCTCAGTGTCGGAATCGCCATCCCCAGCGCAACACACTGATCCGATGCGGCCGCATTGAACAGCGTGAGATTTTTTTGCCGAAAGCGCTGCGCGTTAGCGGTCAGCAACTCGAAGCTCTGGGGAACCGGCTCGAATGCGATCACGCGACCGGAATCACCAACCGGCTCGAAAAAGCGTTTAGTGTATTGACCGATGTTGGCGCCAATACCCAAAACCCAGTCGCCCGGAGAAATCAGGCGATCCACGATTGCGAATTCTTTTTCGTCCGTAAAGAACCGATTACGGCGAATCTAATAAGCGAAAAAGATTCGTTTTAATTCTTGCTGTATGCACAACGGCAGTCGCGCGGCGATGGTTTTTAGAACGCGTTTCATGACGCCCCTCCCAGTGGTCTGCTAATCATAGCAAATCGCCCGCGGCCTGATTGGGTTAGTGATCGTCACCGTCGTATATCCAAATGGACTGCGTGTTCCCGGCTCGCGTGAAGCCGCATTTACGATAGAACTCAGCGGCGCGGCCGTCGGCCAATAAATTTTTGGTGTAAACCTTGGTATTTCGCAATGAGTCTGCGCAGGATTTCCGTTCAGATTCCCTGACCCTGATGATCCGGATGAACCCGCAAATGAGGGGTGTAGACGACGAGAAATCCATCAGTGAGGGCGTTACCGAGGCCCACGAGTTGATCGCCTGACCACGCGGAAATTACGCTGTGGGAATTCCTCAACGCCTGGGTCAGCACCTCCGGCTTTTTCGCCGATGACCATTCAGTCGCCGCATGGAGTCGAACGACGGCCGCCGTCGGGAGATCGCGTGTGTCGCTGTAAACGAATTCGGCGGGCGCCACTGAAATTGAACTAACCTAACAACGGCGCCAACCACTTTTCGGCGGCGGCTGTATCCCAACCTTTGCGCTCGGCATAGTCGTTCAATTGATCTTTCTCAATCTTGCCCACGGCGAAATATTGCGCGTCGGGATGACCGAAGTAAAATCCGCTCACCGCCGCGGTCGGCAACATGGCGTAGCTTTCGGTTAAGATCATGCCGGCATTTTCTTGTGCGTTGAGCAATTCGAACAGTAAGCCTTTTTCCGTGTGGTCCGGGCAGGCGGGGTAGCCCGGCGCGGGGCGGATGCCTTGGTATTTCTCGGCAATGAGTTCGTTGTTAACGAGGTTTTCGCGCTTCGCATAGCCCCAAAATTCTTTGCGTACTCGCAGATGCAAGTGCTCGGCGAACGCCTCGGCGAGGCGATCGCCGAGGGCTTTGACCATGATGGCGTTGTAGTCATCGTGGGCCTTCTCGAATTTTGCGACGATGGCATCGATGCCGATGCCCGCCGTGACGGCAAAACAACCGAAGTAATCTTTCACGCCGCTGGCTTTTGGTGCGACGAAATCGGCCAAGCAATAGTTGGCGCGATCGCTCGGTTTTTGCGCTTGCTGACGTAAGAAATGAAATTTCGCGACGACTTTTTTGCGCGTGTCGTCGGCATAAATCTCCACGTCGTCGCCGCTGCTATTGGCAGGGCAAAGTCCAATCACCGCGCGGGCCGTAAGCCATTTCTCGGCCACGATCCGCTCTAGCATTGCCTGTCCGTCTTCGAACACATTGCGCGCCGCTTCGCCGACGATTTTGTCTTCGAGGATATTCGGGTATTTACCAGCTAAATCCCAGGTCTGAAAAAATGGCGTCCAATCGATGTGCGGCGCAATCAAATCGAGTGGGTAGTCGTCGAATACGCCAAGCCCTAGCAATTTAGGTTTAGTTGGCTTGAATGTTATCCAGTCGAGCTGGGTCGCATTTTTGCGCGCTGCCGCAAGCGAGACCAGCACTTGTCCCTTCTTGTTCGCATGTTGCTCGCGAACTTTGACGTAATCTTCCGCCACCGAGTTAACGTACGCATCGCGTCCGTCGCTGGACAGCAAACTCGAGCACACCGGCACGCTGCGCGAGGCATCCGGCACCCAAATCACCGGGCCTTTGTAGTGCGGCGCGATTTTCACCGCCGTATGAACGCGCGACGTGGTTGCGCCGCCGATCAGCAGCGGAATCGTGAAGCCTTCGCGCTGCATTTCCTTGGCGATATGCATCATCTCCTCGAGCGATGGTGTGATGAGGCCGGACACGCCGATGATGTCCGCATTGATTTCGCGCGCCGTTTTCAAAATCCGGTCGCACGGCACCATCACGCCGAGGTCGATCACTTCGTAGTTATTGCATTGCAGCACCACGCCGACAATGTTTTTGCCGATGTCGTGCACATCGCCTTTCGCCGTGGCCATGACGATGCGGCCTTTTGGTTTTTGGTCGCCGGCTAGTTTCTTCGCGGCTTCGATGTAGGGAATGAGATGGGCGACCGCTTGCTTCATCACGCGTGCCGACTTCACCACTTGCGGCAAGAACATTTTGCCGGCGCCGAATAAGTCGCCGACCACATTCATGCCATCCATCAACGGGCCTTCGATTACTTGGATCGGCCGCTCGAATTGTTGCCGCGCTTCTTCCGCATCAGCCACGACAAAGGTGGTGATGCCGCGTACCAGGGCGTGGGTCAGGCGTTCCCCGACCGTGCCGTTGCGCCAGCTCAAATCTTCCGTCTGGGTTTTCGCCGAGCCCTTCACCGTCTCGGCGAATTGCACCAAGCGTTCCGTTGCGTCGGGACGGCGATTGAGCACGACATCTTCGACGCGCTCTAGCAGCTCGGCGGGAATTTGGTCATACACGCCGAGTTGGCCGGCGTTGACGATGCCCATGGTCATACCCGCTCGAATAGCGTGATACAAAAATACCGTGTGGATCGCTTCGCGCACCGGATCGTTACCGCGGAAGGAAAAGCTCACGTTCGACACACCGCCACTGATTTTCGCGCCGGGCAAATTCTGTTTGATCCAGCGCGTGGCGTCGATGAAATCCACGGCATAGTTGTTATGTTCTTCGATGCCCGTGGCGATAGCGAAAATATTCGGATCGAAGACGATGTCTTCCGGCGCAAAACCGACTTCGTTAACCAAAACATCGTAGCTGTTTTTGCAGATTTCTTGCTTGCGTTGCAGCGTATCGGCCTGGCCTTTTTCGTCGAAGGCCATCACGATCACCGCCGCGCCATAACGCAACACCAGCTTCGCTTGTTCGATGAATTTCGCTTTACCTTCTTTGAGAGAAATCGAGTTGACCACACAGCGTCCCTGGACGCACTTCAATCCGGCTTCGATCACCTCCCACTTCGACGAGTCGATCATCACCGGGACGCGGGAGATGTCCGGCTCCGAGGCGATGAGGTTCAAGAACTTCACCATCGCGGCCTTGGAATCGAGCATGGCCTCGTCCATGTTGATGTCGATAATCTGCGCGCCGTTTTGCACTTGCTGGCGCGCGACATCCAGGGCGGCGGTGTAATCGCCGGCGAGAATCAAGCGCGCAAAAGCGCGCGAGCCAGTGACGTTGGTTCTCTCGCCCACGTTAACGAAAAGCGCATCGTCGCCGATATTGAGGGGCTCGAGACCCGATAGTCGTAACGGTTTACTCATGCGGAAAAAGCGCGCGGAGGAATCCCTTTAATGCTCGCGCCAATCGCCGCAATATGCGCGGGTG
The DNA here is from genome assembly GCA_046598945.1 of Burkholderiales bacterium. Lineage (GTDB taxonomy): Bacteria > Pseudomonadota > Gammaproteobacteria > Burkholderiales > JALYOK01 > JALYOK01. The sequence goes on from JBKJHT010000065.1 coordinate 4,357, forward strand.
AAGTGCCGCAACAGCCGCCGGTGATGTTCACAAAACCGGACTCGGCGAAGTCTTTGATGTGGCTTGCGGTGTGTTCCGGCAATTCGTCGTAGCCCGTATCTGCAAGCGGATTCGGCAGGCCCGCGTTGGGATGGCAACTCACGTAGGTGTCGGCGACGCGCGACAGTTCTTCCAGGTACGGTCGCATCAACTCCGCGCCCAGCGCGCAGTTCAGGCCGACGGACAAGGGCCGCGCATGTTTCACGGAATTCCAAAACGCTTCGGTGGTTTGACCCGACAGCGTACGGCCGCTGGCGTCGGTGATCGTGCCGGAAATCATGATCGGGCGGCGCGCTGCGGGATTTTGGTCGAAATAACTATCGACGGCGAACAGCGCCGCCTTAGCATTGAGTGTGTCGAAAATCGTTTCCACCAAAATAATGTCAGCGCCGCCGTCGATCAAGCCTTTGGTAGCTTCCGTGTAAGACGTAACCAATTCATCGAAACTCACGTTGCGCGCGCCGGGATCGTTCACGTCCGGCGAGATCGAAGCGGTGCGGTTGGTCGGCCCAAGTACGCCGGCGCAAAAGCGTGGGTGATCGGGATGCCGCTGCTCAAACTCATCGCATAATTCACGAACCATTTTCGCGGCGGCGAAATTCAGTTCATACACAATCTCCTCCAAGTGATAATCGGCCATCGCGATGGAGGTGGAATTGAACGTATTGGTTTCGATGATGTCCGCACCTGCATTCAAATACTGCCGATGAATCTCGCGAATGATCTCTGGCTGTGTTAGGGTGAGCAGATCGTTGTTGCCCTTAAGATCATGCGGAAAGTCCTTGTATCGCGCGCCGCGATAAGCCGCTTCGTCCAAACGATGATTTTGGATCATGGTGCCCATGGCGCCATCCAATAGCAGGATGCGTTTAGCGAGTTGGTGTTGAAGTTGTTGCAGCCTGGGAGAGGTCATTTTTTAAGGAAGAAGAAGATGCACGTAACCATTGATTTTAGCATGCGAGCTTTTACCCGACTGGTCGTAGGCGGCGTGTTGTTGGGGTTCGCGCTCAACTCGATCGCCTACGAAGGATTGGACACATCGCGGCCGCCGCGGCTCGCAGGTTTGCACGTCCTCGCAAAGCAGCTACTCTCCGAAATCGAACACTGTTCGCGCTATTGGGCATCGAAACAATTGCCGCCGATCACGCTTGTTTCCCAAGATGAGATCAATCGAGTCGTGTGCAAACAGCCGTGCGCGGTTCGCGCGGCTTATTTGCCGATTCGCGGAGTGTTGCTTGCGGATACATTGGATCCGATCAACGTGCCACTGGATCGCTCCATTTTGGTTCACGAGTTGGTTCACTTTCTGCAGGAAATCAACAATCGCTATTCGGAACTAACGCCCTGTAAACGCTGGTTCCAGCGCGAGCACGAAGCCTACGCCGTGCAAAACCAATACCTGTACCGCATCAATGCCAATCGCCACGTCGGCGGCATGTTGGAGCCTTCAATGTGTAGGGACGAGCCGGACGAAAAAAAGTCGAACGCATTTCAGCCCGACGGCGATCGATCCAGCCTTCGGTATTGAATCGCTTCGCCGATGGGAGTGCTGGTGAAGTTGTCCTGCGAGGCCATACTCGCAAAAACCCGCGTATGATAGTTATAAAACATGTCTCTTGCCATACGTCGGATCAACCAGACCGAAGGATGTAAAGTTATGCATTACCCGCGCTATTCGGCATCCGCATGGCGCGAAATTTCGCGGCACAAAAGGTCAATGGCTTGAATATTTTTGGCGCCTTCACATTCGGAAGTCTGATAAAGACCTTCCTACCCGGAGTCGTGTGGCTCCTCGCGCTTGGCATACTGGAGGCGGATATTGCGCGTCTGCGCGGCGTTGATCCGTTGATCTTTACTTTTGTCCAAGCAAAAGAGCAGGCGGCCCTGGTGCTTGCTTTTCCGGCGGCGATTCTGCTTGGCCTGATGTCGAACATCGTCGTTTTCATGGGAATAAATGACTGGTTGGTGCGCAATCCCGTGAAGAAGGCGAAGCCCACACTCTTCGCGCTATACGACCAATTGGTGGGTCGCATTCGTTCGCAATGCCGCGAGACACTTGCGCTCGATCAGCAGGAAGCGCGGCATGACTTCGATACCCATACCGACGTCGAACTTATCATGCTCGCGGAGCTTGGAACAACGACCTTAGCCTATGTGCCGGAGCAATATTGGTATCACTTGGAATTCCAGATGAATTTGCTCTTGTCGTTCGTTGGGCTATTCGTCGGGGCTGCGCTTAATACCGGGCTTGGCCCGTCTACCGGTATATCATTGCTTTTAAATCTGTTTTTATACTTCCTCGTGTTCCTCGTCATGGGCGCTTTGCTGCTCACCGCGGCGCGTAAAAACTACGCTCGGCATATATCGAAAATGCTGAGCCTCATGGTGGGCGTCCTGTGTCAGAGGGAGAAAAAAGCATCCGCATCGTGGTCCGATACAAGAGCACAAACAGAGGCGGAAAAGGCGTCCTTGTTCTTTATGAAATTTCTCAAGCGTGTACACTGAAACGATGCGGACATATTTTTTTGACCTTGACGGTGTGCTTGCGGACGCGCGACCGGGGCTGTTTCTATCGTTTCGTGCCGCGTTAAAGGCAATCAAATTACCCAACTTGCCAGATAGCGAACTCGAGCGATTTCTGGGGACACCGCTCCCTGAGATGTTTCGGGTGCTCAAACCCGATATCACTGCGCCCGAGATTGCGGTGGGCATTAAGGCGTTTCGTGCCATATTCGAAACCAGGGGGATACAACAAAATCGCTTGTATCCCGGTGCGTGTGAGTTGCTCCAGGCGATCGCCGCGCGAAACGGCGCCGCGTGGATAGTGACGTCAAAACCCGAACATCACGCGCAGCAAGTGGTGGAACTGTTGGGACTGCGTCAGTATGTCCGGGGTATCGTCGGCGCGGGATTGGATGAGACTGACACCAAGGCCGGCCTTATTGCGCGAGCGCTCTCCCAGGCCGCTGTCGAAAGCGACAATGTCATCATGCTCGGTGATCGTCACTACGATATTTCGGGCGCGCTAACGAACGAGGTATTGCCAGTCGGGTCGCTGTGGGGGTATGGTTCCTATGCAGAGTTGTATGACGCGGGCTGTAGGAACTTTGTACGTTCTCCGAGCGAATTCCAAGCAACGTTCGTTGAAAATGAGCATGGCGCGACCCTGGAAGCGCGACGCAGGATCGCATGAAGGTCGGAACTTCCTGCTAGAGAT
>JBKJHT010000160.1:0-15422 GCA_046598945.1 Burkholderiales bacterium
TCAGCATTACCGTTGCCCTGATCCAGCCCATTGCGATGGAAGAAGGCTTACGCTTTGCAATTCGCGAAGGGGGTCGGACCGTCGGCGCCGGCGTCGTGGCGAAAATTATTGAGTGATTAAACGCGAGTTGGTGCTTTAGAAGGCCAGTAGCTCAATTGGCAGAGCGACGGTCTCCAAAACCGTAGGTTGGGGGTTCGAGACCCTCCTGGCCTGCCAGACAAAGCAATCGCAACTTCGTTAATCGGAATGTATGAACGATAAATTAAAACTAGCGGCAGCAATATTATTGGTGATAGCGGGCTTGGCTGGCTATTACTACTTAGCTGGACAATCGGGGGTATTGCGCGTTGGTTCCGTGATCCTGGGGATCTTGTTCGGAGTGACTGTGGCGTGGCTATCCGAGCCCGGAAAGCAATTCGTTGGTTTTGCGCAGGAATCCTGGGCTGAAGCGAAAAAAGTCGTCTGGCCGTCGCGCAAAGAAACGATTCAAACGACGATGGTAGTGTTTGGATTGGTCTTTGTGATGGCGCTGTTCCTCTGGGCCGTCGATTGGATCCTGTGGGAGTTATCGAAGATGTTCGTAGGCCGGAGCTAGATCATGACGATGCGTTGGTACGTTGTTCATGCCTATTCCGGTTTCGAAAAGAGCGTGCAGAAAAACCTTTTGGAGAGGATTAGACGCTCGGAAATGCAGGATCAGTTCGGTGAGATTTTGGTGCCGGTCGAAGAAGTGGTCGAAATGAAGATGGGGCAGAAAAGCATTTCCGAACGGAAATTTTTCCCTGGGTACATCCTCGTGCAAATGGACATGACCGATGAGAGTTGGCATCTAGTCAAAAGTACGCCGAAAGTAACGGGGTTTGTCGGCGGAACGTCGAATAAGCCAACGCCCATCAGTGAGAAAGAAGTTCAAAATATCCTGCGCCAAGTTCAGGAGGGTGTGGAGAAACCCAAACCCAAAGTATTGTTCGAAGTGGGTGAGGCGGTTCGCGTTACCGAGGGGCCGTTTACCGACTTCCACGGCAACGTAGAAGAAGTGAATTACGACAAGAGTAAGTTGCGTGTGTCGGTGATGATTTTTGGTCGTTCAACACCCGTGGAATTGGATTTTGGGCAGGTAGAGAAGTCGTAGTTAGGTGTGAGGAGTAAGGCGTTAGGCGTGGAGTTTGGGTATTCACCTCATACTTTACCCCTAACACCTCACGATACAACAGGGCAGAGACAGCCAGTCTCGTTATGACCCACTTAAATAGGAGTTACATAAATGGCAAAGAAAGTCGTCGGGTATATTAAGCTTCAAGTTCCGGCCGGTAAGGCGAATCCAAGTCCGCCGATCGGCCCTGCGCTGGGCCAGCGCGGTCTCAATATCATGGAATTCTGTAAATCCTTTAATGCCCAAACTCAGGGTGTTGAAGTGGGCTTGCCGATTCCCGTGGTAATTACCGCTTATGCGGACAAGAGTTTTACCTTCGTGATGAAGACGCCGCCGGCGACCATCCTCATCAAGAAGGCAGCCAAAATCGATAAGGGCAGCCCGAAACCCCATACCGACAAAGTCGGAAAAATCACGCGCGAACAAGCAGAACAAATTGCCAAGACCAAAATGCCCGATTTGACGGCGGCCGATCTGGACGCCGCAGTGCGGACAATCGCCGGCAGCGCGCGCAGCATGGGTATCGAAGTGGAGGGTGTAAAATGAGCAAGCTTTCAAAACGTTTGCAGGCTTTGGAAAAAGCCGTTGATCGCAACAAGGCCTACGCAATTAACGATGCTATTGAATTGGCTAAGAAGACAGCGACCGCTAAGTTCGACGAGTCCATAGACGTTGCTATCAATTTGGGCATCGATGCCAAAAAATCCGACCAATCCGTGCGCGGATCAGTCGTATTGCCGCGCGGCACTGGTAAGACCATGCGCGTTGCGGTGTTTACGCAAGGCGCCAACGTCAAGGCGGCGCAGGATGCCGGTGCTGATATTGTAGGTTTCGACGATCTCGCTGAGAAAATTAAAGGCGGCTTCATGGATTTCGACGTCGTGATCGCGAGTCCCGATGCCATGCGCGTTGTTGGACCCTTGGGTCAGATTCTTGGTCCGCGTGGATTGATGCCAAACCCAAAGGTGGGCACTGTCACGCCGAACATTGCGGAGGCGGTAAAAAACGCCAAGGCCGGTCAAGTTCAATACCGCGCCGATAAAGCGGGTATTGTCCAGTGCACGATCGGCCGCGCCTCATTCGCGGTCGATGCCTTGCAAGAAAATCTCTCGGCTCTGATCGCGGCAGTGAACAAAGCGAAGCCAGCAACGTCCAAAGGTATCTATTTACGAAAAATCTCGTTGTCCAGTACGATGGGTGCGGGCATTCGGGTCGATCACGCGAGCCTGACGACAACTCAGGTGTAAGAAGTTTGGGCTGCTACTCAGCGCTTGTTTGGCTGAGCGGTGGGTTATCCAAGACCGTTGGTGTCTCTAACAGGGGCTTAATCGTTGAATTCCCCGAGCAAAAATAGAAGTCGGCAATATTTTAGTGCTTCTGTTTACGCCGGGTGATTCGAAACCAACGCAGATGGCGCACCCCATGCAAACATGGTATCGAATTGTAGCTGTTGCACAGTTGTAATGAGGTCTCCTGAATGCAAGGTCGCTATTCGAAGGAAGTTGGGCGCGAGCTCGATTCCTTAATTTTTGAAGGAGAAAGACCTTGAGTCTTAGTTTGGAACAGAAGCAAGCGGTAGTTGCCGAAATCGCTGTCAAGGTGAAGTCGGCGCAAGCTATCGTGCTTGCGGATTATCGCGGCATTACCGTCGGCGGTATGACGCAGCTTCGCGCCAAAGCACGAGCGTCCAACGTCTACCTGCGGGTGTTGAAAAACAGTCTGGCTAGACGAGCCGTTGCCGAGACGCCGTTCGCGGGGCTGACCGACCAGATGGTGGGACCGCTCGCTTACGGCATGTCGGATGATCCAGTTGCGGTCGCCAAAGTGCTGAGTGATTTCGCCAAAGCGAACGAAAAGTTCGTGGTGAAAGGTGGGGCATTGGCCAATTACGTAATGTCGTCGAAAGACATTACGAATCTTGCCAATATGCCGAGCCGCGATCAACTCATCGCGAAGTTGATGGGCACGATGCAAGCGCCGATCGCCAAGTTTGTCCAGACACTGAACGAGGTGCCGGCCAAATTTGTCCGCACGCTCGCTGCGGTGCGCGATCAGAAGCAATCCGCTTAATATTTTCAAATATCGTTTAACTTATTCAGGAGTTTGTAATGTCTTTATCTAATACCGAAATCCTTGACGCGATTGGCGCTAAGTCTGTGCTGGAAGTTTCCGAACTCATCAAAATGATGGAAGATAAGTTCGGCGTGTCCGCCGCTGCGACCGCCGTCGCCGCCGCGGCGCCCGCCGCTGCTGCTGCCGCCGTGGAAGAGCAGACCGAATTCTCGGTGATATTAACCGGTGCCGGCGACAACAAAGTGAACACCATTAAGATCGTGCGCCAAATCACCGGCCTCGGTTTGAAAGAAGCAAAAGACCTCGTTGATGGCGCACCGAAGGCCGTCAAAGAAGGCGTTTCCAAGGCCGACGCAGACGCGGTCGCCAAGCAATTGATCGAAGGTGGCGCGACTGCCGAAGTTAAGTAGACGCCCCGAGTGGTAGCGACAGGCTGATGCGAAACGTATCAGCCTGTTCGTGTTTTTGGTTTTTAAGCTGTGCTGTGGGATTTGTCGTCAATTCGCAGAGGCAATATTGCAAGTTCGATTCTCTCAGCTTCAATTCGTCATCTTAGTTTTGTACCCCGTACCAAGCGAGATCTTGTATCTTGCTTCTGAGTTGGTTAATTCTTAAAACGGAGCCTTCATGAGCTATTCATTTACCGAGAAAAAACGCATACGCAAAAGCTTCGCCAAGCGCGCCAGCGTACTTGATGTACCTTTTCTTCTCGCTACTCAGCTCGATTCATTCACCGAATTCCTGCAAGCAGGGATTCCCGCTTTAGACCGCGCCAACAAAGGGTTGCAATCCGCATTTACATCCGTATTTCCGATCGCCAGCCACAGTGGCAACGCCCGTCTGGAGTATGTGAACTATGTGCTTGGTACACCGCCGTTTGACATGCTGGAATGTCAGCAGCGCGGTTTGACCTATGCCTCGCCGTTACGCGCCAAAGTGCGTTTAACCATTATGGACAAAGAGGCGTCCAAACCAACTATCAAGGAAGTCAAAGAGCAAGAAGTCTACATGGGCGAAATTCCTCTAATGACCTCGACAGGTTCGTTCATTATCAACGGGACAGAGCGGGTCATCGTTTCCCAGTTGCACCGTAGTCCGGGCGTGTTTTTCGAGCATGATCGCGGTAAGACCCACTCATCCGGAAAACTACTGTTCTCGGCGCGCATCATTCCGTACCGTGGTTCCTGGCTCGATTTCGAGTTTGATCCGAAAGACTATCTGTATTTTCGTGTTGATCGTCGCCGCAAGATGCCGGTCACCGTATTGTTAAAAGCATTGGGCTATAAGCCGGAGCAGATTCTGGCGGATTTTTTCATGACCGATACGTTTCATTTCACCAAAAAGGGAATCGAGTTCGAAGTGGTGCCGGAACGCATGCGCGGTGAAATTGCCAAGTTTGACATCGCGACAAAAGCCGGCAAACTTATTGTCCAAAAGGACAAGCGAATCACTGTCAAGCACATTCGCGAAATGGAGCAAGCGGGACTCAAGAAATTGGAAGTCACGGAAGATTTCGTCCTTGGCCGCGTGGTTGCCCACAATGTCATTGACAAGGAAACGGGCGAAATACTGTTGGCCGCTAATGAAGAAATCACCGAGACAAATCTAGCGAAAACGATTCACGCCGGCGTTACCGTATTCAAAACAATCTACACCAATGATTTGGATCAAGGGCCCTATATTTCTCAGACCCTGCGTATTGATGATTGCGCCGATCAGACCGCCGCTCGCGTCGTGATCTATCGCATGATGCGACCGGGAGAGCCGCCAACTGAAGAGGCGGTAAAGGCCCTATTTGGAGGATTGTTCTTCAGCGAAGATCGATATGATCTCTCCGTGGTAGGGCGCATGAAATTCAATCGCCGCGTCGGGCGCAACGAGCTCGTCGGCGCCAGCACGCTGTCAAATGAAGATATCATTGCCGTCATCAAGATCCTGGTTGAGCTACGCAACGGTCGTGGTGAAATCGACGATATCGATCACTTAGGCAATCGTCGCGTGCGCTCGGTCGGCGAATTGGCGGAGAACCAATTCCGCGCGGGCTTGGTGCGCGTCGAACGGGCAGTCAAGGAGCGCCTGTCCCAAGCCGAATCCGATAATTTGATGCCTCATGACTTGATTAACGCGAAACCGATTTCTGCAGCAATCAAAGAGTTCTTTGGATCGAGTCAATTGTCGCAATTCATGGATCAAACGAATCCGCTTTCGGAAATCACGCACAAGCGCCGTGTGTCTGCATTAGGGCCCGGTGGCTTAACCCGGGAGCGGGCGGGCTTCGAGGTGCGCGATGTGCATCCGACCCATTATGGACGGGTGTGTCCGATCGAAACGCCGGAAGGACCAAACATCGGTTTGATCAATTCTTTAGCGTTGTATGCACGAACCAACGAATTCGGCTTTTTGGAAACGCCGTATCGCAAAATTAAGAACGGCAAGGTGTCGAAAGAGATTGAATATTTGTCCGCGATCGAGGAAAGCAATCATGTGATCGCCCAGGCGAACGCGCAGTTGGATAAAGCAGGCGCATTTGTCGATGAATTCGTATCTTGCCGTCACAAGAACGAATTCACTTTGATGCCACCGGATCGCATTACCCACATTGACGTCGCACCGGCACAGATCGTATCGGTTGCCGCTTCGCTCATTCCGTTCCTGGAACACGATGATGCGAACCGTGCGTTGATGGGCTCCAACATGCAACGCCAGGCAGTTCCTTGTCTGCGCGCTGAAAAGTCGCTGGTAGGTACCGGAATCGAGCGCACCGTCGCACTCGATTCCGGGACCGTTGTTTGCGCGCGGCGCGGCGGCGCGGTGGACTACGTTGATGCCTCGCGTATCGTTGTGCGCGTCAATGACGCAGAGACGCAAGCGGGTGAGGTGGGCGTGGATATCTACAACCTTACTAAATACACCCGTTCCAATCAAAACACTAACATCAATCAGCGGCCCGTTGTGAGGGTCGGTGAATCGATTAGCCGCAACGATGTGATTGCCGACGGTGCGTCTACCGACATCGGCGAATTGGCGCTTGGTCAAAATCTGCTGGTTGCATTCATGCCGTGGAATGGATACAACTTCGAAGACTCGATTCTAATTTCCGAGCGTATTGTTGCGGAAGACCGATACACTTCGATCCATATCGAAGAACTTTCGGTCGTGGCGCGCGATACAAAACTCGGGCCGGAAGAGATCACCCGTGATATTTCGAACCTGTCCGAGCGCATGCTTGGGCGTCTGGATGATTCCGGAATCATTTACATTGGTGCGGAAGTGGAGGCGGGTGATGTTCTAGTTGGCAAGGTTACGCCGAAGGGCGAAACGCAGTTGACGCCGGAAGAGAAATTACTTAGGGCAATTTTCGGTGAAAAGGCCTCGGATGTGAAGGACACGAGTCTGCGCGTGCCTTCCGGAATGTCGGGCACGGTCATCGATGTTCAGGTTTTCACGCGTGAAGGTATCGAGCGTGACAAGCGTGCTCAGCAGATCATTGACGAAGAGCTGAAGCACTTCAAAACCGATCTCGCCGATCAAATGCGTATCGTTGAGAACGACGCCGCCGAGCGAATCGAGCGTCTTTTATTGAACAAGATCGCCAAGGGCGGTCCGAAGAAGCTCGCAAAAGGCGCAAAAATCACCAAGTCTTATTTGGACGAGATCAGCCGTTCCGAATGGTTTGACGTGCGTGTCGCGAATGACGAAGTTGCTTTGCAATTGGAGGCGATCAAAGACAGCTTGACGCAGAAGCGCGCCGAGTTCGAAAAACTCTTCGATGAGAAGAAAAAGAAACTAACACAAGGTGACGAGTTGCCGCCAGGTGTGCAAAAAATGGTCAAGGTTTACGTGGCGGTTAAACGCCGCCTGCAGCCGGGTGACAAGATGGCCGGACGTCACGGTAACAAAGGTGTTATCTCCAAGATTGTCCCAGTCGAAGATATGCCTTTTATGGCCGATGGAACCCCGATGGATGTAGTCCTGAATCCACTTGGTGTGCCGTCGCGCATGAACGTTGGACAGATTCTCGAAACCCATCTTGGATGGGCAGCAAAAGGTCTTGGAATCAAGATTGGCGAAATGCTCAACGCCCAGGAGAATATTGGCAAGGTGCGAAAATTTTTGGAGAAGATTTACAACTCGACGGGCAAGAAGGAAGAGTTGGACTCTTTCAGCGATCAGGAAATCATGGAGCTGGCGCATAACCTGCGCAAGGGCGTTCCCTTTGCAACGCCGGTATTCGACGGTGCGACCGAGGCGGAAATAAAAGACATGCTAGAGCTTGCGGGACTGCCGCGCTCGGGTCAGATTCAGTTGATCGACGGCCGAACCGGTGATGCGTTTGATCGTACGGTCACCGTCGGCTATATGCATATCCTAAAACTACATCATCTGGTTGACGACAAGATGCACGCGCGTTCGACCGGACCTTATAGCCTGGTTACGCAACAGCCGCTTGGCGGCAAGGCGCAGTTTGGCGGCCAGCGTTTTGGTGAGATGGAAGTATGGGCACTCGAGGCATATGGCGCGGCTTATACGCTGCAAGAGATGCTGACTGTGAAGTCCGATGACGTGAATGGTCGTACCAAGGTTTACGAGAGCATAGTCAAAGGTGAGCACAAGATCGAAGCCGGGATGCCCGAGTCTTTCAACGTGCTGGTAAAGGAAATTCGATCGCTCGCAATTGACATCGATCTGGATCGGTTCTAGCGGACCGAGATCGAATTATTGGACACGAAATTTATTGATTTGCTGTGCCTCACGCCCAACAGGAGTGAACGATGAAAGCGCTATTAGACTTATTTAAGCAAGTAACCCAAGAAGAAGAATTCGATGCAATTCGCATCGGCCTTGCCTCGCCGGAGAAAATCCGTTCTTGGTCCTACGGCGAAGTAAAAAAACCGGAGACCATCAATTATCGTACCTTCAAACCGGAGCGCGACGGTTTGTTTTGCGCGAAAATTTTCGGCCCGATCAAAGACTACGAATGCTTGTGCGGAAAATACAAACGCCTAAAACATCGTGGCGTGATTTGCGAAAAGTGCAACGTGGAGGTAACGCTGTCGAAAGTGCGTCGCGAACGCATGGGCCATATTGAATTGGCGAGCCCGGTGGCGCACATTTGGTTCTTGAAATCGCTGCCGTCCCGCCTCGGTATGGTGCTCGATATGACCCTGCGCGACATCGAGCGTGTGCTCTACTTCGAAGCCTATGTCGTGACCGATGGCGGCATGACGCCGCTGCTACGCGGTCAACTCCTGACGGAAGATGACTATCTCGCCAAATTAGAAGAATATGGTGATGATTTCTCCGCGGCAATGGGCGCCGAGGGTGTGCGCGATCTGCTGCGCAAACTCGACCTCAATCGCGAGATGGAGCGTCTACGTACGGATTTGGCGGCTACCGGGTCCGATACCAAGATCAAAAAAATAGCGAAGCGGCTTAAGGTGCTCGAAGCGTTTTCCCGTTCCGGCGTGAAGCCCGATTGGATGATTATGGAAGTCCTGCCGGTATTGCCGCCAGAGCTACGTCCATTGGTGCCGTTGGATGGCGGCCGCTTTGCAACCAGTGACTTGAACGATCTTTATCGCCGCGTCATCAATCGCAATAATCGCTTACGTCGTCTGCTTGAACTGAAGGCGCCGGAAATTATCGTGCGCAACGAAAAGCGCATGTTGCAAGAATCTGTGGATTCGTTGCTCGACAATGGACGTCGCGGCAAGGCCATGACGGGCGCAAACAAGCGCGCGCTTAAATCGCTGGCCGATATGATCAAAGGTAAAAGTGGCCGCTTCCGTCAGAACCTGTTGGGTAAACGCGTGGACTATTCAGGCCGCTCGGTAATTGTGGTCGGTCCGCAACTTAAGCTACACCAATGCGGTTTGCCGAAAAAAATGGCACTGGAGCTATTCAAGCCATACATTTTCAACCGCCTTGAAGTGATGGGTTTAGCGACAACGATCAAGGCCGCGAAGCGCATGGTGGAAGCAGAGGAACCTGTTGTTTGGGACATTCTCGAAGAAGTAATCCGCGAACATCCGGTGTTGCTGAACCGTGCGCCAACGTTGCATCGATTGGGCATTCAGGCGTTCGAGCCAGTCTTAATCGAAGGTAAAGCGATCCAATTGCATCCGCTTGTTTGCGCCGCGTTCAACGCGGACTTTGATGGCGATCAAATGGCCGTGCACGTGCCGCTGTCGTTAGAGGCGCAAATGGAAGCGCGTACCTTGATGTTGGCATCAAATAATATTTTGTCGCCAGCGAATGGTGACCCGATTATCGTGCCATCGCAAGATATCGTATTGGGCCTGTATTACATTACCCGTGATCGTGTGAACGCGATCGGGGAAGGCGCACTTTTCAGCAACGTCTCGGAAGTGTCTCGTGCCTATGAGTCCCGCAAAGTTGAGTTGCACGCGCGGGTTCAAGTACGGATTAAAGAGGTTGAAATCAGTGACGAGGGTGAGCGCAACGAAAAGGTGACTCGCTATGAGACCACGGTCGGACGAGCGTTGTTGTCCGAGGCGCTACCCGATGGCCTGCCGTTTCCGCTCATCAACAAAGCACTCAAAAAGAAAGAAATTTCGCGCCTCATCAATGCGAGCTTCCATCGTTGCGGTCTCCGCGAAACCGTTATTTTTGCCGATAAACTGATGCAGACAGGTTTTAGTCTTGCAACTCGTGCGGGCATCTCGATTGCGGTTGATGACATGCTTGTGCCGGGCCAGAAGGAAGCGATTATTTCTAGTGCCGAGAAAGAGGTAAAGGAAATCGAGTCCCAATACACTTCAGGTCTGGTAACCCAAGGTGAGCGTTACAACAAAGTCGTAGATATTTGGAGCCGCGCCGGAGACCACGTTGCCAAAGCGATGATGGAACAACTTGGTACAGAGCCGGTCGTTGATCGCAAGGGCAATACCGTCAATCAAGAATCGTTCAACTCGATCTACATGATGGCTGACTCGGGTGCGCGGGGTTCCGCAGCGCAGATTCGCCAGTTAGCGGGTATGCGTGGTTTGATGGCGAAGCCCGATGGTTCGATTATCGAGACCCCGATCACAGCGAATTTCCGTGAAGGCTTGAACGTATTGCAGTACTTTATTTCGACCCACGGTGCGCGCAAAGGTCTGGCCGATACTGCGTTAAAGACGGCAAACTCAGGATACCTGACACGTCGTCTCGTGGACGTGACGCAAGATTTGGTCGTGACGGAACTTGACTGCGGTACGACCAATGGCATGGTGATGCGCGCCCTCGTTGAAGGGGGGGAGGTGGTTGAACCCTTACGTGATCGAATTTTGGGCCGCACAACTGCCACCGATGTCTTCAGCTTGGAATCTGGCGAGACAATGATTCATGCTGGCGAACTGCTTCACGAGGCATTAGTTGACGCAATCGAAGGCGCAGGAATCGACGAAGTAAAGGTGAGAACGCCTCTTAACTGCGAAACCCGTCATGGGCTTTGTGTGCGTTGTTATGGTCGCGACCTTGGACGCGGCAGTTCCGTTAACGTTGGCGAAGCGGTAGGCGTGATTGCTGCGCAGTCCATTGGCGAGCCGGGCACGCAGTTGACTATGCGCACCTTCCACATCGGTGGCGCCGCGTCGCGTGCGGCAGTGGTGAGTCAGGTTGAAAGTAAATCCAATGGTACCGTGCGCTTCACCCCAACGATGCGTTATGTGACCAATGCGCGCAGTGAGCCGGTGGTTATTTCCCGCAGCGGAGAAATTGTCGTGGTTGACGACGCCGAACGCGAACGCGAACGCCATAAAATCCCTTACGGCGCAATTCTTAGTGTGCAGGATGGCACTAAGGCGAAAGCGGGCCAGATCCTGGCGATGTGGGATCCCCACACTCGCCCGATTATCACCGAGTACGCTGGTGAAGTCCGCTTCGAGAACGTCGAAGAGGGCGTGACCGTTGCGAAACAGATCGACGACGTGACGGGTCTTTCGACGCTGGTTGTGATTGATCCGAAGCGTCGTGGTAGCGCGCAGTCGAAAGGCTTGCGTCCCCAAGTGAAGTTGTTGAACGATAAGGGTCAGGAAGTCAAGATACCCAATTCCGATACTCATGTGAACTATACCTTTCAGATCGGCGCGATCATTACCGTAAAGAACGGTCAGCAGGCTTTGATCGGGGAAGTGCTGGCGCGTATTCCGCAAGAATCATCTAAGACGCGCGACATTACCGGTGGTTTACCGCGTGTGGCAGAACTTTTCGAAGCGCGCTCACCGAAGGATGCGGGCCTGCTTGCCGAAGCGACAGGAACGATCTCGTTCGGCAAGGATACAAAAGGTAAGCAGCGCCTAATCATTACTGATCTGGATGGCGTCGCCCACGAATACCTGATTCCGAAAGAAAAACATGTCACGGTGCACGACGGCCAGGTCGTCAACAAAGGCGAGATGATCGTTGACGGACCGGTTGATCCTCACGATATTTTGCGCTTGCTTGGTATCGAGGCGCTGACGCGCTATGTTACGGATGAAGTCCAGGATGTGTATCGATTGCAGGGCGTAAAAATCAACGATAAACATATTGAGGTGATCGTGCGTCAAATGTTGCGCCGTGTACAAATACTTAGTTCTGGCGATACCCATTTCATCCCAGGCGAGCAGGTCGAGCGCGCGGAAGTTTTATCGGAAAATGATGCGGCTGCCAAGGATGGCAAACATCCCGCCACCTACGAGAATATTTTGCTGGGGATCACTAAAGCTTCTTTGTCGACGGATTCCTTCATTTCGGCTGCCTCGTTCCAGGAGACAACCCGTGTACTTACCGAAGCGGCCATCATGGGCAAGAAGGACGAGCTACGCGGATTGAAGGAGAATGTCATCGTCGGCCGTTTGATCCCGGCTGGCACGGGCTTGGCCTACCACACTGCTCGCCGCAAGCGCTCAAGAGGCGGCGATCTGTCGCAAAGCCGTGCATTGGGGATTTACGACGAGGAAATAAGCGCGGACAGCGAGCAGGTTGCTTGACAGTGTTAGTCGCGCATCGTAAAATCGTAGTCTTTTTTCGATCCCAACCCGATCTAGGAATTTCTCCTAAGGGCGAGTTGATAGCAATTTCTTTGGACCAGTATGCCAACCATTAATCAACTGACGCGCAAACCGCGTGTGAAGCCCGTAGTAAAGAGCAAAGTGCCGGCCTTAGCGTCGAGCCCGCAAAAACGTGGCGTTTGTACTCGCGTGTATACAACCACACCGAAAAAGCCAAACTCAGCATTGCGTAAAGTTGCCAAAGTGCGCTTGACGAATGGTTTCGAGGTGATCGGCTACATCGGTGGCGAAGGGCATAACCTTCAGGAGCACTCGGTTGTATTGATTCGCGGTGGTCGCGTCAAAGATTTGCCCGGTGTGCGCTATCACATTGTACGCGGCAGCCTGGATACGGCTGGTGTAAAAGATCGCAAGCAAAGTCGCTCGAAGTACGGTGCGAAGCGTCCCAAAGCAGCCTAATTGAATTGATTTAAGGTAAAGCCATGCCACGTCGTAGAGAAGTCCCCAAGCGCGAAATCCTCCCGGATCCAAAGTACAAGAGTGAAGATGTCGCAAAGTTCATGAACGTAATCATGATCGGTGGTAAAAAATCAGTTGCCGAGAGAATCGTTTACGGCGCGCTGGATCAGATATCGAAAAAATCCGGTAAAGACCCGCTTGAAGTATTCGTCAGCGCACTAAATAACTCGAAGCCGTTGGTCGAAGTTAAGAGTCGGCGTGTTGGCGGCGCCAACTATCAGGTGCCGGTTGAGGTTCGGTCCGTGCGCCGCACGGCTTTAGCGATGCGTTGGTTGCGCGAAGCGGCGCGCAAGCGTAGCGAGAAATCGATGTGGGGTCGCTTAGCCTCTGAATTGCTAGAAGCCTCGGAAGGCAAGGGCGGCGCAATCAAGAAGCGTGAAGAAGTGCATCGCATGGCGGAAGCGAACAAAGCTTTCTCCCATTATCGGTTTTAGTTCGCCGAATACTCTATATCAGACATAGGCTAGACACGTGGCACGCAAGACACCCATAGAGCGTTATCGCAACATCGGCATCAGCGCTCATATCGACGCAGGTAAAACGACTACGACGGAGCGCGTACTGTTTTACACGGGCGAAAGCCACAAGATCGGCGAAGTGCACGATGGTGCTACTACAACCGATTGGATGGAGCAGGAGAAAGAGCGTGGTATCACCATTACCTCAGCTGCTGTGACTTGTTTCTGGAAGGGTATGGACGGTAAATTTCCTGAGCATCGCATCAACATTATTGACACTCCGGGCCACGTAGACTTTACCATCGAGGTAGAGCGCAGCATGCGTGTTCTGGATGGTGCCTGCATGGTTTACTGCGCTGTAGGCGGTGTTCAACCCCAGTCGGAAACCGTTTGGCGTCAAGCGAATAAATACAAAGTGCCGCGCCTTGCGTTCGTCAACAAAATGGATCGCACGGGCGCAAACTTTTTCAAAGTCTATGACCAAATGCGGTCGCGCTTGAAGGCAAACCCTATTCCTATTCAGATTCCTATTGGCGCGGAAGAAAAATTTCAAGGCGTCGTTGATCTGATTCGAATGAAAGCGATCTACTGGGATGAAGCGTCCCAGGGAATGAAATTCGAGATCAGGGAAATTCCCGCCGACCTCCAGGAAACAGCAAAAGAATGGCGCGAGAAAATGCTGGAATCCGCTGCGGAGGCTTCCGAAGAGCTAATGAACAAATACCTCGAAGAGGGCGACCTTTCCGAGGAAGATATTAAAAAAGCCTTGCGCCAACGTACGATTGCATTTGAGATCGTGCCGATGTTGTGCGGTTCGGCATTCAAAAACAAGGGCGTCCAAGCGATGTTGGATGCGATTATAGAATATATGCCGGCGCCGACCGATATTCCGCCTGTAACGGGTGAACTGGAAAACGGCTCCCAAGGTGAGCGCAAGGCCCATGACGACGAGCCATTCTCTGGCTTGGCTTTCAAAATCATGACCGATCCATTTGTTGGCCAACTGATTTTCGTGCGCGTGTATTCCGGTGTGGTAAAAAGCGGCGACACGGTTTACAACCCGATCAAAGGCAAAAAAGAACGTATTGGTCGCCTGGTGCAAATGCATGCGAACGAGCGCCAGAACATTGATGAAATCCGCGCGGGTGACATCGCCGCAGCAATCGGCCTGAAAGAAGCCACTACGGGCGAAACACTTTGCGACCCCGGCAAGATCATTACGCTCGAGCGCATGATATTCCCTGAGCCGGTGATTCACGTTGCGGTCGAGCCAAAGACTAAGGCGGATCAGGAAAAAATGGGTATCGCGCTTAATCGCTTAGCTCAGGAAGACCCCTCGTTTCGGGTGCGTACCGACCAAGATTCCGGTCAAACTATTATTTCCGGAATGGGCGAGTTGCACTTGGAGATCATCGTCGACCGCATGAAACGGGAGTTTGGCGTTGAAGCGAACGTAGGTGCACCGCAGGTTGCTTACCGCGAAGCGATCAAGAAGACCGTAGAGATCGAGGGAAAGTTCGTCAAACAGTCTGGTGGCCGTGGCCAATATGGACACGTTTGGCTTCGGATGGAGCCAAACGAGACGGGCAAAGGATTTGAGTTTGTTGACGCGATCAAGGGTGGGTCTGTGCCGCGCGAATACATTCCTGCAGTCAATAAAGGGCTGGAAGAAACGCTTCCCAACGGAGTTCTGGCAGGCTTCCCGGTAGTCGATGTCAAAGTAACTTTGTTCGATGGGTCTTACCACGAAGTGGACTCGAACGAAAACGCATTTAAGATGGCGGCCTCCATTGCGTTCAAGGACGGCATGCGCAAAGCGAGTCCGGTGCTTCTAGAGCCGATGATGGCTGTTGAGGTCGAGACGCCCCCCGAATTCATGGGTAACGTTGTCGGAGACTTGAGTTCCCGTCGCGGGATAATTCAAGGGATGGATGACGTTGCCGGTATCAAAGTGATTAAGGCAGAAGTGCCGTTGGCCGAGATGTTCGGTTATTCGACGTCACTTCGTTCAGCAACGCAAGGACGCGCGACCTATACCATGGAATTTAAGCATTACACGGAAGCGCCCAAAAACGTTGCTGAAGCGGTCATCAACAAAAAATAGTAAGGACTAGGAAATGGCAAAAGGGAAATTTGAGCGGACCAAGCCGCACGTAAACGTGGGGACTATTGGTCATGTGGATCATGGGAAGACCACCTTAACGGCGGCCATCACCCTGGTGC
>JBKJHT010000175.1:0-18278 GCA_046598945.1 Burkholderiales bacterium
TGCCGCAGGCCGTCGCGCCGCTTGGCGAGCGCTGGAAATCAGCTTGCCGCATTTGAGCGATGGCAAAGAACTCGGTTTTCTGTTTCTCCCATCAGAACATGATCCAGATAGCTACATCCGCGACCATGGCCGCGCTAAATTTGAGGAGGCGCTCACCAATGCGATTCCGCTATCATCTTATTTGATCCAGGAGTTGCACCAGGGCCAAGATTTACGCAAGGAAGAAGGCCGCGCTGCGTTGTTGCAAAGCGCGAAACCTTTGCTCAAACAAATCGCCGCGCCGCTGTTGAGCGTGATGCTGCGCAAGCGTTTTGCCGAAATCGCTGGGATTGCCCGCGAAGAGTTGGACGGCTTGCTCGACATCAAACCGATCGGCGCACCCGCACGCGCCACCGCCAAACGCCAAACCCGCGACACCTCGCTTCCCATCCCGCTTAGGCTCGCAGCGCAGATAATGGCGCAGCCCGGTCTTGCAATGGCTTGCGACTTGGAGCTACAGGACGCGAATGAGCCTGAATTCATTTTCTTGCGACAGATTATTGATTTTTGTCGGGATCATCCAAACGTTCAGGTAGCGGGCCACATAGAGGCGGGTATGGCCGAGACCACGGCGAAATCATTGATGGATAGGACAGTTCGGTTTCTGGCAATGGAAGAGCAAGAATTTTCCTGGAGCGCGGATCAAATTGAGGTGGTATTTCAGGATGGATTGGCCAAAATGAAAAGAGAACTTGAAAAAAAGTTGACCGCAGCTCGCTACCGGACCGCCAAATCGACCGCTGATCTCAAGACAACAGCGGCACCGAATGCGAAATAACCCCCTTGAACAACCCGGCATGAAAATAAACCTCAAAAAGAGTACAATTGAGGGTTATCCCGCCGCATCAAAAGAGACCAAGCATGGCAGCGAACACTAGCAAAGCCGAAGCCAAGAGGGCCGAAGCTCGGAAAGCCGAAGCTAAATTGGTAGCCAAACCAGTCGATATCGAATCGCAACGACTCCGCCTGAAAAACCTCATCGTGCTCGGCAAAGAGCGCGGGTTTTTGACCTACGCCGAGATCAACGATTCGTTGCCCGACGACATCGTCGACGCCGAGCAGATCGAAGGCGTGATCAGCATGATCAACGACGTGGGCATCCAAGTCTATGAAGAGGCGCCGGATGCGGAAGCCCTACTCATGACCGACGCCGCCCCCGCCGTGGCGGACGAAGATGTCGTTGAAGAAGCGGAAGCAGCACTTACCACCGTTGATTCCGAATTTGGTCGTACCACCGATCCGGTTCGTATGTATATGCGCGAAATGGGCACGGTCGAATTGCTCACCCGCGAAGGCGAGATTGAAATCGCCAAACGTATCGAAGATGGCTTGAAGCACATGATTCAGGCGATTTCCGCTTGCCCGACCACCATCGCGGAAATTTTGGACTTGGCCGACCGTATCGAGCGCGACGAGATTCGCGTCGATGATGTGGTCGATGGGCTGATCGATCCCAACGAAGAAGAAGTGATTGATGCGGAATTTACCCCCGAAGAAGAAGTCGAAGAGGACGAGGAAGACGACGAAGAACCTGATCCGGAAGAAGAGGCCTTGGCGAACGCCGCCGACCTCGAGCAACTTAAACAAGACTCGCTAGAGCGCTTCAACGCCATTCGCCGCGCCTACAAAAAAATGCGCAAGGCATTGACCGAAAAAGGCGCCCGCAGCCGCGCGTTTAAGGATTTGCAGGAACAGATTTCAGCCGAACTCATGCAGATTCGGTTCGGCGCCAAAATCGTCGACGCGTTGTGCAACAGTCTGCGTGGATTAGTTGAGCAAGTGCGTGGTTATGAACGCCAGATCATGGAATTGTGCGTTAATTCCGCCGGTATGCCGCGCGCCTATTTCATTAAAACCTTCCCCGGCAACGAGACCAATCTTAAGTGGGTGATCGACGAAGCTGCGCAGCGCAAAACCTACAGCGCCACGCTCGGCCGCTTCAAACACGCCATCGTGGAACAGCAACAGAACATCATCGATTTGCATAAGATGGTCGGCATCCCGATCAAAGAATTGAAAGAGATCGGCCGCCAGATGTCCACCGGCGAGGCGCGCGCGCGTCGCGCTAAGCGCGAGATGATCGAGGCGAACTTGCGCCTGGTCATTTCCATCGCCAAAAAATATACCAACCGCGGCTTGCAATTCTTGGACCTCATTCAAGAAGGCAACATTGGTTTGATGAAGGCCGTCGACAAATTTGAATATCGTCGCGGCTATAAGTTTTCGACTTACGCGACGTGGTGGATTCGTCAGGCAATCACACGCTCTATCGCCGACCAAGCGCGCACCATTCGCATCCCCGTGCACATGATCGAAACCATTAACAAAATGAATCGGATTTCCCGACAAATTTTGCAAGAGACCGGTCAAGAGCCCGATCCGTCGGAACTCGCAAAGAAAATGGAAATGCCCGAGGAAAAGATCCGCAAAATCCTCAAAATTTCCAAAGAGCCCATCTCCATGGAAACGCCGATCGGTGATGATGACGATTCGCACCTGGGCGATTTCATTGAGGATTTGTCCACTGTCGCGCCGTCGGATTCCGCCGTGTACGCGAGTTTGCGAGATGTGACCAAGGATATCCTCGACACCCTCACGCCACGCGAAGCAAAAGTATTGCGTATGCGTTTTGGCATCGAAATGAACACCGATCACACCTTGGAAGAAGTCGGTAAGCAATTCGACGTCACCCGCGAGCGCATCCGCCAAATCGAAGCAAAAGCGTTACGCAAGCTGCGCCATCCGTCCCGCTCCGAGCGGCTGCGCAGCTTTATCGACAACGAGCAGTAAGCGTTCCTCGAATTGTCGCGGATCGAATTCATCATCGCGCGACAACCGGGTCTGACGCTCAGTCGGCTAGCGCAGGTAACGCGTCATGCTGGTGTCGGTATCCTGGTGTTGTAACCGAAATAGCCCGAATTTGCGCAGTCATTTTAAGTCGAGAAGTAAACAAAGGGGCCCTTAGCTCAGTTGGTTAGAGCAGTGGACTCATAATCCATTGGTCGTTGGTTCAAGTCCAACAGGGCCCACCAAAACTGCCCATCCCTTCGTCCGCGCGAAATGGCCGGAACGTCGTTGAACGTCCACTCGGCTCACCGCCGAAGGTTCCCTCGCCAACCAAGTATCGGAAGTGACGCCAACTAAAAAGCCATCAACACAATCTGCCACAGCCACTCAATTTTTAGCTGCGCGGAAAATGTTATGCTCGAATTTGTAAATTCTTCACTAAAGGTGCCATATGGATTTGGGACTACAAGGCAAAGTCGTCCTTATCACAGGCGCGTCTAAGGGCATCGGCCTGGCCTGCGCTAAGGCGTTTGCAGCGGAAGGATGTACCGTTCACTTAGCGGCACGCTCGGCGGATTTGCTGGCTGCTAAATCGGGCGAGATTCAGTCGCGGCACGGCGTGAAAGTTATTTCCCATGTTTGCGATTTGCGGGCCGAGGGTGCGATCCAGCGGCTCGCCGATGCCTGCGCCCATGTCGATATTTTGGTCAACAACGCCGGCGATATCCCGGGCGGCAATATCGAATTAGTCGATGAAGTACGCTGGCGCCACGCCTGGGAATTGAAAGTCTTCGGCTACATCAATCTCACGCGCGCGATGCTCGCGCATATGAAGCCGCGCGGAAAAGGCGTGATCGTTAATGTCGTCGGCATGGCGGGCGTCACCCACCCGCCGGAATATATTTGTGGCACGATGGGCAATGCAGCCTTGGAAGCCTTCACCAAAGGCGTGGGCAAGGGCTCGATCGAGTATGGCGTGCGCGTGCTCGGCATGCACCCGCCGGCGACACGTACCGATCGCATCATTGAGTTGAACAAGACCATCGCAAAGCAAAAATTCGGTGATGAATCGCGCTGGGAAGAACTGCTTAAGCTGACGCGCGTAATCGAACCGGAACAGGTGGCGGATACGGTGTTGTTTTTTGCGTCGGAACGCGCCAGTCACTTATCCGGGGTGATGTTGAACTTAGGAACTTACTAGATATTTTTAGAGGCATGGCTGTAAGGCAATACTAGAGCGGTTCTCAGGCCATGCATAGTTGCGAGGCAATACTAACGGGCCTTCTGGGCACATGCAGTTTGGGTCTGCACTCAGCGGTTACGGCGTTTGCGGACACATATATGTCATTACGAGAAGCAACGCGACGACGCAATCTGGTTTTTGAGGGCGCTAGATTCGAGCTTACTTCGTCGCGTTGCTCCTCGCAAAAACGACGTACAAGCGTAAGTTTAGATCGTGGAAAACTAAAAAAGCCGACATTGGCGGCTTTTTAGTTTTTGTGAAGCTTATGCTTTACTTAGTCTCTGCGGCGGGCTCCGCCCCTGCATCCGGCCGATCAAGCAACTCAACCAAGGCCATCGGTGCATTGTCGCCCTGACGGAATCCATACTTCAGGATGCGAAGGTAACCCCCATTGCGATTTTGAAAGCGCGGGCCAAGTTCGTCAAATAGTTTGACGACTACGTCGCGATCGCGCAATCGATCAAACGCTAGACGGCGATTGGCAAGGCTGGGTTTTTTACCGAGCGTGATGAGCGGCTCGGCAACACGACGCAGTTCCTTCGCTTTCGGCAGCGTGGTTTTGATGACCTCGTGCTGGAGCAGCGAATTGGTCATGTTGCGCAACATGGCCAGGCGGTGGCTGGTGGTGCGGTTAAGTTTGCGATTACTTTGACGGTGACGCATGGCTATTTTCCGTTGTGTTGTTCTAGGCGACTGGTTTTTCAACCAGCCCGGCGGGCGGCCAATTTTCGAGTTTGATACCTAGTGTAAGCCCCTTGGACGCGAGCACTTCTTTAATTTCATTAAGCGACTTACGACCGAGGTTCGGGGTCTTCAGCAGCTCAGTTTCCGTGCGCTGAATCAGATCGCCGATATAGTAAATGTTTTCTGCCTTCAAGCAATTTGCCGAGCGAACGGTGAGTTCGAGATCGTCGACAGGCTGTAACAGAATGGGATCGACTTGCTGCGCCTTCGGCTGTTCGATTGAAATTGGTGTGCCCTTGAGGTCGGCAAACACAGACAATTGATCAACCAAAACACGGGCGGCGTAACGCACTGCTTCTTCCGGTTCTACGACGCCATTGGTCTCGATATCGACGATCAATTTATCCAGATCGGTGCGCTGTTCGACGCGCGCACTTTCCACCGCGTAGCTTACTCGCCTCACGGGGCTGAAAGACGCGTCGAGCATGATGCCCCCGATCGCGCGATTCTCTTCTTCCTTGTGGCGATTGATCGCGGGCTCGTAGCCACGGCCATGCTCAACTTTAACTTGCATCTCAAGCTTGCCGCCTTGTGCAAGATGCGCGATAACGTGTTCCGGATTGATGATCTCAACGTCGTGTGTCAGCTCTATATCAGCCGCCGTCACTACACCCGGACCTTGCTTTTTCAGCTTGAGAACAATCTCCTGGGCATTATGCAGCTTGAAGACGATGCCTTTAAGATTCAAAAGAATGTCGACGACATCTTCTTGCACACCTTCTAGCGCCGAGTATTCGTGTAGCACGCCGGTAATCTTTACTTCGGTCGCCGCGTAACCAGGCATGGACGAGAGGAGAATGCGGCGTAGCGCATTACCCAGTGTGTGGCCATAGCCGCGTTCGAACGGCTCCATGACGACCTTCGCGTGATAGGGCGATATATTTTGAACATCTATAATGCGCGGCTTTAAAAAGCCCGTACCTTGGCTCTGCATAGGGTAGTATCCTTTGTTGAGCGGCGATTACTTCGAATAAAGCTCGACAACGAGGTTTTCGTTGATGGTTGGTGGCAACTCCGAACGCTGCGGCCTGGCTTTGTATGTACCCTTAAGGCCTTTCACGTCCACGTCCACCCACTCAGGAAAGCCGCGCTGCTCGGCAGCTTCAATCGCCGCCTTGATGCGCAGTTGATCCTTGGCGCGTTGCGCTACCTCGACAATATCGCCAGGGCGAACCTGATAGGACGGGATATTGACCCGATGGCCATTCACTTTAATACCGTTATGACGAACGATTTGCCGTGCCTCGGTGCGTGAAACGCCGAAACCCATGCGATAGGAAACGCTGTCCAAGCGGCTTTCCAGCAACTGCAACAACGCTTCGCCGGTAACGCCGCGGGAACGATCAGCTTCCTCGTAAGTCCTGCGGAATTGCCGTTCCAATACACCATAAATACGACGCACTTTTTGCTTTGCGCGCAATTGGTTGGCGTAATCTGACTGCCGAGAATTTTTTTGACCGTGCTGACCGGGCGCGTAGTTACGCCGCTCAATGGCACATTTATCGGTGTAACATTTTTCGCCCTTCAAAAACAGCTTCTCGCCTTCGCGGCGACATTGACGGCATTGCGGATCTGTATTTCTAGCCAACTTTGTCTCCTTAGATACGACGGCGCTTAGGCGGACGGCAGCCGTTATGCGGCACCGGCGTGACATCAGCGATACTGGTGATCTTCAAACCTATTGCGTTTAAAGCACGCACGGCGGACTCCCGGCCGGGACCAGGACCTTTGATTCGGACTTCTAAATTCTTCACCCCACATTCTTGCGCCGCCTTGCCTGCGGCCTCAGCAGCGACCTGCGCAGCGAATGGGGTGCTCTTACGCGAGCCCTTGAAACCACCGGCACCGGATGTCGACCACGACAGAGCATTACCCTGGCGATCGGTGATGGTGATAATGGTGTTGTTGAACGACGCGTGCACGTGGGCAATGCCCTCGGCGACATTTTTCTTAACTTTTTTACGAACTCGTTGAGCCGTAGCTTTAGTAGCCATTTAATGATCCTTGTGTTACTTAGATGCCGGCGTGCGTGAGGCCGAACGAGCTTTTTTCGGGCCCTTACGCGTGCGGGCATTGGTGCGAGTGCGTTGTCCGCGAACCGGCAGTCCGCGACGATGGCGCGCACCACGATACGACCCCAAGTCCATCAATCGTTTGATGTTCATGGAAATCTCGCGACGCAGATCGCCTTCTAGTTTAAATTTGCCGACCTCGCCACGCAGCTTGTCCATTTGCTCGTCGCTAAGATCTTTAATCTTAACGGTGAAGCCAATGCCAGCTGCGGCGCAAATAACACGCGCGCGGCTACGGCCCACGCCGAAAATCGCCGTAAGAGCAATATCGGAATGCTGATTATTTGGAATGTTTACGCCTGCAATACGCGCCATTTACCTACCCCGCTGGGGAAACCCTAAATTATATCGGATCAACTATTTATTTATCAACTAGCCTTGGCGCTGTTTATGGCGCGGATCGCTACAGATCACACGCAACACGCGCTTGCGGCGTACCAGTTTGCATTTGCGGCAAACTTTTTTTACAGATGCTTGCACTTTCATTTCTAGCTCCAGTTACTTCGCGCGGAACACGATTCGAGCCCGCGTCAAATCATAGGGTGTTAGCTCCACCGTCACCTTATCACCCGGCAGGATGCGGATATAGCGCATCCGCATTTTTCCGGAGATATGTCCTAGTACTATATGGCCGTTTTCTAACTTAACCCGGAACGTCGCGTTCGGGAGTGTCTCCAAGATCTCTCCCTGCATTTCGATAGTGTCTTCCTTAATCATGGAAAACTAAAACGCTAGCGAGCAGGGAATCCTCCACCTTTAAAGTTAGCTTTCTTCAACAAGCTTTCGTATTGATGCGACATGATGTAGGACTGCACTTGTGCCATGAAATCCATGGTCACCACCACGATAATCAACAAAGACGTGCCGCCAAAATAAAATGGCACATTGAATTTAACGATCAAGAATTCCGGCAGCAAACAAACCAAGGTAATGTAAATTGCACCCACCATGGTGAGCCTAAGAATAATTTTTTCGATATAACGCGCGGTTTGCTCACCAGGGCGAATGCCGGGGACAAACGCGCCACTCTTCTTCAAGTTATCCGCTGTTTCCTTGGGATTAAATACCAGGGCGGTGTAGAAGAAGCAGAAGAAAATGATAGCGATTGCGTAAAGCATTACGTAAATCGGCTGACCCGGCGACAATGCGGCCGCAGCGTCCTTGAGCCATGTCAGACCTTCGTGGTTACCGAACCAGCTTACGGCGGTGGCCGGGAGCAGGATGATGCTTGAGGCAAAAATTGGCGGGATTACGCCGGAAATATTCAGCTTAAGCGGCAGGTGCGAACTTTGCCCGCCATAGAGCTTATTGCCGACCTGACGCTTAGCGTAGTTAACTAATATCTTGCGTTGGCCACGCTCGACGAATACGACGGCGGCCGTAACCAAGACGATTAGCGCGAAAATAATAATGACCGTCAAAGGATGTAGCGCACCGGTACGCGCTAAATCTAGTGTGCCGCCCACTGCGTGAGGCAACCCGGCAACAATTCCGGCGAAGATTATCAGCGATATCCCATTGCCGATGCCGCGTTCCGTGATTTGCTCGCCCAGCCACATTAAAAACATGGTTCCGGTGGTGAGGGAAATAATCGTTGTTAAGCGGAATAAAAAACCAGGATGCAAAACCAAACCAGCCTGGGATTCCAATGCAATCGCAATCCCCATCGATTGGAACAACGCTAATGCCACCGTGCCATAGCGAGTATATTGCGTAATCTTGCGACGCCCGGACTCACCTTCTTTTTTCAACTGCTCCAGGGTCGGGGATGTCACTGTGAGTAGTTGAACAATAATCGAGGCGGAGATATACGGCATGATTCCAAGCGCGAACACCGTAAAGCGTTGTAGCGCTCCGCCGGAAAACATATTAAACATCCCTAGGATGCCACCTTGTTGGGACTGGAAGAGTTTGGCGAGCTCGTTAGGGTCGATGCCCGGAACAGGGATATGCGCGCCGATACGGTATACGATCAATGCGAGCAATAGGAATATCAAGCGTTTTTTTAAATCGCCCATTTTCCCCAACGATAACGAACTAGTAGGTGCAGTAGCCAATGTTAGTTACTCAGCGATGGAGCCACCGGCCGCTTCAATTGCAGCACGGGCGCCTTTGGTCACGCCCAAGCCTTGTAACTTGATCGCGCGCTTGATTTCGCCCTTAAGAAAGACTTTACCGGTAATAGCCAAGCCGGATACGAGTCCTGCCTGCTTGAGCGCCAATATGTCAATCACATCTGCCTTGACGTCATTCAGGTCGCTCAACCGCACCTGGCCAATATCGTCGCGGGTCGGAGACACAAATCCGCGCTTTGGCAAGCGACGCTGCAACGGCATTTGCCCGCCCTCAAACCCGACCTTGTGAAATCCCCCGGCGCGAGATTTTTGCCCTTTGTGGCCACGGCCTGCTGTCTTGCCCAGTCCGCTACCAATGCCCCGCCCTACGCGGCGCTTGGGATGTTTGGAACCTACTCCGGGTTTTAGTGTATTTAGGCGCATAACGATAGCTCCCTAGCTCAACCGACTTTAACTAAATGGTTCACGCGATTGATCATCCCGCGAATGGCTGGCGTATCTTGGACTTCAACGGTTTGGTGCATAGCACGCAGACCCAAACCCGTTACGGAAGCACGATGATTGGCTTTCGCGCCAATTGGGCTTTTTACTAGGGTCACTTTGATTTTTTTGCTTTCGGTCGTCACAGGGCCTTACTCCGTTAAATCGTCAACACGCAAACCACGCTTAGCCGCGATTTCCGACGGCGTATTCATCGCCTGTAATCCATCCAAAGTAGCACGAACTACGTTATAGGGGTTAGTCGAACCATGGCATTTCGCCAGAATATTGGTTACACCCATCACCTCAAATACCGCCCGCATCGGACCGCCGGCGATGATTCCCGTCCCTTCGGATGCCGGCTGCATAAATACCCGCGCCGCGCCATGGTTACCCATTACAGAGTGATGCAAGGTGCCACTTTTCAAATTGATCTTCACCATATTGCGGCGGGCTTGTTCCATTGCTTTTTGCACCGCGACCGGCACTTCTCGAGCCTTGCCCTTGCCCATACCAATTCCGCCATCACCATCGCCAACCACGGTCAGCGCAGCGAAGCCCATAATACGGCCACCCTTCACTACTTTGGTGACACGATTAACTGCCACCATCTTTTCCCGGAGACCGTCGGACCGCTCTTCTGTTTCGACTTTAGCCATACTTTCGTTATCCCCTAAAACGCCAGACCATGTTCACGCGCCGCTTCCGCAAGTGCTTTGACGCGACCATGATACTTGAGACCCGATCGATCGAACGCCAACTTCGCCAGACCCAGCGTTTTGGCGCGCTCGGCAATCCGTTTCCCTACTAGCGCTGCGGCCCCTGTGCTGCCGCCGTTGGCAATGTCCTTACGTACCTCGGCTTCCGCCGTCGATGCACTTGCCAACACCTTGCCAGCGACGCCATCAATGATTTGCGCATAAATATGGCTATTTGTACGATGCACGCATAGGCGTACCACTTTTAACTCGGCAATTTTGGCCCGGGTTTTACGGGCGCGGCGCAATCGAGCTTGTTTAGTTTCGACCATAGCTATCCTCTTTTACTTCTTCTTGGTTTCTTTCAGCACAATGACTTCGTCGGAATAACGCACGCCTTTGCCCTTGTACGGCTCCGGCTTGCGGTAGGCGCGAACCTCAGCGGCCACTTGTCCGACACGTTGTTTGTCCACACCCCTGATGATAATCTCCGTCGGAATTGGCGTTTCAACTTTGATACCTTCCGGCATTTTATGCGCGACGGGGTGGGAAAATCCCAGCGTAAGATTCAATACCTGTCCACTGGCTTGGGCGCGATAGCCCACACCGACTAGGTTTAATTTCCTTTCGAAGCCTTTGGTAACGCCACTCACCATATTGGCGATAAGCGCTCGCGCCGTGCCAGACATTGCATTCGCGAAGATTGAACCATCGGCAGGTTTAATGAGCACGTCGTTACCCTCCCGGGCAACGGAAATCTTGTCCCCAAATGCATGTTTGAGAGAACCAAGTGGGCCCTTAACGGTAACTTCATTGCCAGTGATGCTGACATCGACTTTATCCGGCAGGGGAATAGGAGCTTTACCAACGCGCGACATAGGATTTCTCTTTTAAGCTACGATGCAAAGAACTTCGCCACCCAAACCGGTGGCTCGCGCCTTACGGTCTGTCATCACCCCCTTGGAGGTAGAAATGATGGCTACGCCCAGGCCATTCATAACACGGGGTAACTCATCGCGGCCTTTGTAGATACGCAAACCGGGACGGCTCACCCGTTCAATTTTTTCAATAACCGGGCTGCCGGCATAATACTTTAGGGCAACTTCCAGCACAGGTTTCTTATCTTCGGCACGTATTAAGAAGTCTTCGATGTACCCCTCGTCCTTAAGTACCTTGGCAATCGCCAGTTTTAAGTTCGAAGAGGGCATCGACACAGCCGTTTTTTCCGCGCCTTGCGCATTGCGAATGCGCGTCAGCATATCGGCTACAGGGTCACTCATACTCATTCGATATCTCCGACTACCAGCTTGCTTTGACTAGGCCAGGAATCTCGCCACGCATTGCGATTTCACGCAACTTGATGCGGCCCAGGCCAAACTTGCGAAACGTCCCACGCGGCCGCCCAGTGAGGGCGCAGCGATTACGCGTACGCACCGGGCTCGCGTTGCGTGGCTGATTCGCAAGCGCATTGCGCGCCTCCATACGAGCTTCAACGGTTGCTTTGGAATTACG
Source organism: Burkholderiales bacterium (assembly GCA_046598945.1). GTDB lineage: Bacteria > Pseudomonadota > Gammaproteobacteria > Burkholderiales > JALYOK01 > JALYOK01. Next base: position 11,651 of record JBKJHT010000175.1, read on the forward strand.
GATAATCGCAACAAGCTCAGCTCGACGTGTCGCGAATTTCTTGACCGTTTCACGCCTTTTTGCTTCCCGATTAATTAACGAAAGTTTAGCCATTCACCACCTTAATTTCGGAAGGGGAATTTAAATGAAGCCAAGAGGGCCCGCGCTTCCGCATCGGTCTTGGCCGTCGTTGTAATGGTAATATTCATTCCACGTAATGCATCGATCTTGTCGTACTCAATCTCGGGAAAAATGATCTGCTCTTTGACGCCTAGGTTAAAGTTACCACGACCATCAAACGATCTAGCAGAAATACCGCGAAAATCACGAATTCGCGGAATTGCGATGGTCACTAAGCGATCCAAGAATTCATACATGCGCCCGCTGCGCAGGGTTACTTTGCAACCAATCGGATAATTATCTCTAATCTTAAAATTCGCGATTGATTTACGGGTTTTAGTCACCACAGGTTTTTGTCCCGCGATTTTTTGCATGTCAGCAACCGCATTGTCCAGCACTTTCTTGTCCGCAACGGCCTCGCCAACGCCCATATTCAGCGTGATCTTGGTAATGCGAGGAACTTCCATAACCGATTTATAACTGAACTCTTTGGCGAGTTGCGGTATCACGGTTTCTTTATAAAAACTTTGCAAGCGTGCCATCGTTTAATCCTTAGCGGTCTATCACTTCGCCGTTTGACTTGAAGAATCGCACTCGACGCCCATCCTCCAAGCTCTTAATACCCACCCGGTCGGCTTTTTGTGTCGCGCTATTGAACAACGCCACATTGGAAATATCGAGCGGCATGTCTTTATCAACAATCCCGCCTACCTGACCCTTCATGGGATTCGGCTTCATATGTTTTTTGACGCGGTTTATACCCTCGACAATTACTTTGCTATCCGCGGTGACACGTAGAACGGTACCGCGCTTGCCTTTGTCTTTGCCAGAAATGCTGATGACCTCGTCACCCTTTTTAATCTTTTGCATGTTCGGCTCTTACAAGACTTCTGGAGCCAGAGATACAATTTTCATGAATCGCTCTGTTCGCAGTTCACGCGTGACGGGGCCGAATATACGTGTGCCAATGGGTTCTAATTTGGCGTTCAACAGCACCGCCGCGTTACCATCAAACTTCACCAACGAGCCGTCGTCGCGTCGCACGCCCTTTGCTGTGCGCACTACAACGGCGCTATACACTTCGCCTTTTTTTACCCGCCCACGCGGCGCAGCAGATTTGATGCTTACTTTGATGACATCGCCGATGCCTGCGTAGCGGCGTTTAGATCCGCCCAGTACCTTGATGCACATTACAGAGCGAGCTCCCGTATTGTCGGCAACGTCCAACATCGATTGCATTTGAATCATAATTTTTAGCTCCAACTTTTTCGCCCGTTGCAACATGCAACTTTGCGGGGCAAATAGTTTTGGATTCCGTTAGGAGGTGATTAATTCCAGAAGGCCCGGAGTATAACTTTTTCCCGCGCCAATCACAAGCATTAAACGTTACGCGCTTTTTCGACTAACTCAGCGACCCGCCAAGCCTTCGTTTTAGAAATCGGTTTCGACTCCTCGATTACAACAACATCGCCCTCAGCAAAAGCACCGGACTCCACATGGGCATGGTATTTCTTGGAACGTCGCTGCACTTTGCCGTAAACAGGATGAGTTACAGTACGCTCAACCAATACTGTAACGGTTTTTTGCATTTTTGCGCTTACGACCCGCCCTGATAGCCGACGCTTCTCGTTAGTAGCACTCATTGTGCGCTCGCTTTTTGATTGATCACCGTCTTCACCCGTGCGATATCGCGCCGCACTTTTCGAATTTCGGATAGATTGGTTAATTGCTGTGTTGCCAATTGCATGCGCATACTGAACTGCGCTTTACGCAACGATAGCAACTCGTCATTCAATTCGGCGGCTGACTTAGCACGCAAATCTTTGGCTTTCATAATTATTACCCTAATTGCCGCGTTACAAAGGTCGTTGCGAGCGGGAGCTTGGCGGCAGCCAACGCGAACGCCTCACGTGCGAGCTTCTCGTCGACACCGTCCATTTCATAGAGCACCTTGCCCGGTACAATTTCTGCAACGTAATACTCTGGGTTGCCTTTTCCGTTACCCATACGAACTTCAGCAGGCTTGGTGGAAATCGGCTTGTCCGGAAAAATACGAATCCAAATTCGGCCACCGCGCTTGATGTGGCGCGTCATAGCACGACGCGCGGCCTCGATCTGGCGCGCAGTAATACGACCGCGCTCGGTAGCTTTTAGTCCGAACTCGCCAAAGCTAACTTTCGCACCGCGCGTCGCAACGCCGCGGTTACGGCCTTTTTGTTGCTTACGATATTTTGTTCTAGCTGGTTGCAGCATTTCTCACTCCAGTCTTCCTTGACTTCTTTTCTTGCTCTGCCGGCGCAACGGTTGGTTTTTCACCAGCGCCCATGACTTCGCCCTTATAGACCAGGACACGAACACCAATCACGCCGTACGTGGTTTTTGCTTCGGAAAACCCATAGTCAATATCGGCACGCAGCGTATGTAGCGGGACACGACCTTCGCGGTACCACTCGGTTCGCGCAATTTCAATGCCGTTCAATCGCCCCGCACTCATGATCTTGATGCCTTGGGCGCCGAGACGCATGGCATTGGTCATTGCGCGTTTCATCGCGCGGCGGAACATCACGCGCTTCTCAAGTTGACTGGCAATACCATCGGCAATAATTTGCGCATCAAGTTCCGGCTTGCGAATTTCCTCGATGTTAACGTGTACCGGCACGCCCATCATTTTTTGCAGGCTACCACGCAACACCTCAATGTCTTCGCCCTTCTTACCGATGACCACACCGGGACGAGCGCTGTAAATGGTAATCTTCGCGTTCTTTGCGGGACGCTCGATGACGATCCGGCCGACCGATGCGTGAGCCAATTTCTTTTTCAAAAAGGCACGCACCATTAGATCATCCTTAATCATGGCGGCAAAGTTTTTACCCTCCGCGAACCAACGGGAGGACCAGTTGCGATTGACGCTGAGGCGAAACCCAATCGGATGAATTTTTTGTCCCATAACTTATCCTTTATCCGCCACGGTCAGGTAAATATGACAAGTAGGCTTAACGATTCTATTGCCACGACCTTTTGCCCGAGCGCGCATGCGCCGGAGCATTTCACCTTTTTCCACATACACCGTAGCGACTCGCAATTCATCGACATCGGCTCCCTCATTATGTTCAGCGTTAGCGATAGCGGACTCAAGCACTTTTTTAATGATCTTGGCCGCTTTTTGCGGGCTGAACGTTAATACGTTTAGCGCTCGATCAACCTTAAGGCCGCGTACTTGATCAGCAATCAAGCGACCTTTCTGCGCCGACAAGCGAACTCCGAATAGTTTTGCAGAAACTTGCATCATGTCCCTCGTTATTTCTTCGCGGGAGCCGCGACTTTTTTATCGCCGGGGTGACCCTTAAACGTACGGGTGTGCGAAAACTCACCAAGTTTGTGACCGACCATGTTTTCCGTTACATACACCGGAATATGCTGCTTACCGTTGTGCACCGCGATCGTTAAACCTACGAAATCCGGCAAAACGGTCGAGCGACGCGACCATGTTTTAATGGGGCGCTTGTCCTTGGTAGCTTGAGCGGTCTCAATTTTTTTGATCAAATGGCCATCCACGAAGGGGCCTTTTTTAACTGAACGTGCCATATCGTTTTCCCTTATTTCGCGTGACGACGGCGAACGATCATCACGTCCGTGCGTTTGTTCTTGCGAGTGCGAAAGCCCTTCGCTTGCTGACCCCATGGGCTAACAGGAGGTTGACCTGCGGCGGTTTTGCCGCCGCTACCTCCGTGGGGGTGATCGACCGCATTCATCACCACACCGCGTACCGTCGGACGAACGCCGCGCCAGCGCATCGCTCCCGCTTTGCCGATAGATTCGAGGTTGTGCTCTTCGTTGCCGACATCGCCAATCGTGGCGCGGCAATCGACATGCACCTTGCGAATCTCGCCGGAGCGCAAACGTAATTGGGCGTAGGTTCCTTCTCGTGCCAGCAATTGTACGGAGGTTCCCGCCGAGCGTGCGAGTTGCGCGCCTTTGCCCGGCAACATTTCAATACAATGCACGGTTGTGCCAACGGGGATGTTGCGCAACGGAAGGGCATTGCCGGGTTTGATTGGGGCTTCGGGACCGCTCACCAACTCCATGCCCACAGTGACGCCTTTGGGGGCAATGATATAACGCCGTTCGCCATCGCGATAGCATAGCAGTGCAATATGGGCAGTGCGATTCGGATCGTGCTCGATACGCTCGACTTTGGCGACAATGCCATCCTTGTCGCGGCGAAAATCAACCATCCGATAGTGCTGCTTGTGCCCACCACCTTTATGGCGCGTTGTAATATGCCCGTTGTTATTACGACCGGAACCCCGCGTTTGACTTTCCGTCAAAGCGGCATACGGCGCACCCTTGTGCAGGCCCGGGGTGACGACGCGAATAACTGCGCGGCGTCCCGGCGAAGTAGGTTTTAATTTTACGAGTGCCATAGTTATCCTCTATTCACCGGTAAAGTTGATTTCTTGGCCGGGCTTAATCGAAACATAGGCGCGCTTTGTATCGCCACGCTTACCAATGTAACGGCCGAAGCGCTTAGTCTTACCCATTGTGTTTGACACACGTACGCCGGTGACTTCAACCTTAAACATCAATTCAACCGCGGCCTTGATCTCTGGCTTAGTCGCATTGGGTATTACTTCAAAAATAACTTGATTGAACTTGTCGGCAACGTACGTGCTCTTCTCAGAGATCACCGGGGCCGCTAGAATTTGCGTCAATCGTTCTTGAGTAGGTTGGGCGGTCATACCATCACCTCTTCCATCTTCTTAACGGCGTCGCGAGTCATAAGGACTCTAGCGTAGCGCACTAAATTAACTGGATCGGCGTGACCCACTTCGACTACTAGCACATTCGGGAGGTTACGCGCAGACAAGAAAAGATTTTCGTCAATCTGACCGGTGATAATCAGCACATTGTCCATTCCCATACCTTTTAGCATCTGCGCCAATTGTTTGGTCTTCGGCGCATCGAGGATGAGATTATCGACCACCGACAAACGGCCTTCGCGAACCAGCTGCGACAGTATCGAACACATACCGGCACGATACATTTTCTTATTAAGCTTATGGCTAAAATTTTCATCTGGGCTGTTGGGGAAAATCTTACCGCCACCACGCCACAGCGGACTTGAGGCCATACCCGCACGAGCCCGGCCAGTACCCTTTTGGCGCCAGGGCTTGCGGGTGGATTTAGCCACTTCGCTGCGCCCCTTCTGCGCACGAGTACCGAGACGTGCATTGGCTTGATAGGCCGTTACAACCTGGTGAATCAGCGCCTCATTAAACTCCCGCCCGAACAAATCGTCGGAGGCAGCAAGGTTGGAAATCGCCTCACCTTTATCGTTAATCAACTTAAGTTCCATTATGCCCCCGCTTTCACGGCAGGATGCACGACGACGTGGCCACCTTTGGAACCGGGCACAGCGCCTTTCACTAATAGCAATTGGCGTTGCGCGTCAATACGCACAATCTCAAGATTTTGTGTAGTCCGCTTGACTGCGCCCATGTGACCTGACATTCGTTTACCGGGGAACACTCGGCCCGGATCCTGCGCCATACCGATGGAACCAGGGACATTATGCGAACGTGAGTTACCGTGGCTGGCGCGGCCGGAGGCAAAGTTGTAACGCTTGATCGTTCCGGCGAAACCTTTACCTTGCGTCACACCTGTGACATCCACCATTTGGCCGACCTTGAAAATATCCAGCGAGATGACTGAACTGGGCTTCAACAGCGTCAATTGCTCGGTTGACGGGGTGAATTCCCCGAGTACTGATCCGGCTTCAACGCCCGCACGGGCAAAATGCCCCGCTTGAGCCTTGGTTACGCGATTGACGCCACGCACCCCAAATGCCACTTGAACGGCTGAATAGCCATCCACTTCTGGCGTCTTAATTTGCGTGACTCGATTGTTCGAAACGTCGAGAACCGTGACTGGAACAGCGCTGCCGTCGTCAGTGAAAATGCGTGTCATGCCGACCTTGCGGCCGACTAATCCTAAGCTCATCTTCTTACCCTTTTAATAGGTGCCGATTACAATTGATCGGCGCTTAATTTAGGGACGGTAATCCGTCCTCTTAGTACTTTTACAGCTTAATTTCGACGTCCACACCTGCGGGCAAATCGAGTTTCATCAATGCATCGACAGTTTTGTCAGTTGGATCGACAATGTCCATCAAACGCAAATGGGTACGAATTTCAAACTGATCACGCGACGTTTTGTTCACGTGCGGCGAACGTAAGACGTCAAAACGCTCGATACGAGTAGGCAAAGGCACGGGGCCTTTGACAACTGCGCCGGTGCGCTTGGCCGTTTCGACTATTTCTAGGGCTGACTGATCGATCAAACGATAGTCAAACGCCTTAAGGCGAATGCGAATTTTCTGATGCTGAATTGCAGTTGCCATTTAGTTTTTCCGATCACTCAATAATTTTCGCCACGACGCCGGCGCCGACGGTCCGACCCCCTTCGCGAATTGCAAAGCGTAAGCCTTCTTCCATCGCAATGGGCTGGATCAGGGCAACGGTAATGCTGA
>JBKJHT010000101.1:0-5210 GCA_046598945.1 Burkholderiales bacterium
CTACCGTGACGTGCTCAAAGCACGCGGCATCACGGTATCAATGAGCCGCAAAGGCGATTGTTGGCAGCGCGAAGCCTGCCCTCGGGGCACAACGCGCCGATGGAGTCGGTCAACGGCACGCTCAAAGTAGAATGTGTCCACGGCGAGCATTTCAAGACCCGTGCCGATGCGCAACAAGCAATTATCGAGTACATTGGCTATTACAATACCGAGCGCCGACATTCGTCATTGGGTAACGTGTCACCCGCAGAATTCGAGCGGCGTTGGTACGATGAAAGTAATCGAGTGAGCGAGGTGTCTAAGCGATGAGCAACGCTCTTTGATCTTCTTGGCGTCCATTGAATGGGGACCAGATCACCTCCCCGCCTTCGCGGGGACTAAAGGCCGCGGGAATGACCGGGTGGCCTACCGGGTGGCCTAAGGCCAGGGCTACAAATAGAAAATAGGAGTCTGATTTGAGTAAACTGCTACATCCCGCCCTCGCCCTGGCTGACGCGCTGAACGGCTTCCGCGTAGAAATCGACAGCGCGAACGAGCGCGCCGACATCATCCTCGATCGACCGCCGTTCAACCTCATCGTCATGCCGCAACGCGATCAATTGCGTTTGGTGTTCGAGGCTTTGGATGCGGATCCCTGCGTGCGCGTGATCGTGCTGCGCGCCATTGGCGAACATTTTTCCAGTGGCGGCGACATCAAGGGTTTTCTCGAAGCCTCGCCCGAGCATGTCTCCAAGCTCGCATGGAACATCGCCGCGCCGGCGCGATGCAGCAAGCCGGTGATCGCCGCCAATCGCGGTTACTGCTTCGGCGTCGGTTTTGAAATTTCCCTGGCCTGCGATTTTCGTATCGTCACGGAAACGACGCAGTACGCGTTGCCGGAACAAAAACTCGGCCAAATCCCCGGCTCCGGCGGCTCGGCTCGATTGCAGAAAATGATCGGCATCGCGCGCACCAAAGACGTCGTGATGCGTTCGCGCCGCATCTACGGCCAACAAGCTTTCGATTGGGGCATCGCGACAGAATGCATCAAAGATAGCGAGCTAGTAAAAGCCACCGACGCACTGGTCGATGAATTGCGCGATTTCTCGCCGCTGGCGCAACGTACCGCGAAAAAATTGTTGAACGACACGGAAGATTCCACACTCAGCGTCGCGATCGAATTGGAGGGGCACTGCTACAGCCGCTTACGTACGTCGGACGATTTTCGCGAAGGAGTGGAAGCCTTTCATGGCAAACGCAAAGCACGGTTCAAGGGCAGTTAAGCGCTGTGGTGAAACAACTTTATCACTGCCTGATGACGGAAGTATTTCCCAGTGCTATCCGCAACGACGCAACCTTAGTCGAAGCCACCAACGCGTTCGGAGGTGCTATCGAATTCCGGGCGGAAGAATTGCATTTCACGTTGCCTGCCCTATTCGATTTTTTGATTGCGCAAATGCTCGACTGGCCGACACAGGATGCGGCAGCACGTCGGCGCGATTATCTAAAATTCCGAAAAATTATTTATAAAAATCCCACCAACGAAACTTTGGGCAAACAAGGTGCGGCGGTTGAAATTGCCATACTGAAGGAAAATCACAACCACACGGTTTATCGGTTAGTGCGACTCAACAGCGGCAAATAAATTTCCCCGCTTGGGCAAGGCGATTCGCCGGCGCCAATTGTGATACGCTCAAATGCTAATACCAACTCCAAACTCGCGAGGCGTTCATGGCGTCACCCTTCCCGCTGCAATCCGATGCGCTGCACCTCAGTTTTCCGAAACGCGCCTGGCGCCTTACCTATCCCTATTGGCAATCCGAGGAGAAGTGGCGCGCGTGGGGGCTATTGATTTTGATTCTCGTATTGAATCTTGGCGGCGTTTATCTTTTGTATCGACTGAATCAGTGGAATCAAGCGTTCTACGATTCGTTGGAACAAAAAAACGCCAAGGCATTTTGGGAACAGATTTGGGTCTTCTGCACCATCGCCGCGGTATGGGTATTGGTTGCGGTTTACAAAGCCTATGTCGCGCAGGTGTTGCAAATGCGCTGGCGCAATTGGCTCAACAAGAATTTTCTCGCTCGCTGGTTGGAGAACAAAACCTACTACCGCATGGAGCTTGCGCGTAACGAGACCGACAATCCCGATCAGCGCATTGCGGAGGACTTGAATAAATACACCAGCGATACCCTTGGGCTCGTGGTCGGCCTGTTGAATGCGACGGTCACACTTGTCACCTTTATCGGCGTGCTGTGGGGAATTTCCGGGCCGCTGACATTCTCGGTCGCCGGCCACGTCATCACTATTCCCGGCTACATGGTTTGGGGTTGTATTTTGTACGCTTTCATCGGTAGTTTCATTACCCATTGGATAGGACGGCCACTGATAAACCTGAATTTCATGCAGCAGCGCTATGAAGCGGATTTTCGTTTCGATTTGGTTCGCCTGCGCGAAAGCAGCGAGCAGATCGCGCTGTATGAAGGTGAGGCCAGCGAACACAAGCACTTGCTCGGTCGATTCGATTCGGTGATGGATAATTTTTGGCGTCTGATAAAGGCCAATAAACGTCTGGGATGGTTTACTTTTTCCTTTGGCCAAGCCGCTGTGATTTTTCCTTTCATCTTGGCCGGCTCGCGCTACTTTGCCGGCGCGATTTCACTTGGCGTGCTGATGCAAATCTCGTCAGCATTCGGACGCGTTCAGGATGCCTTGAGTTGGTTTGTCGATAATTACACCAACCTCGCTGCCTGGCGCGCGACGGCCGATCGTTTGCTGCAATTCCAGGCGGCGATGGATCGAGCGGAGAATCACCCGCAAAGCGCCCAGATTGAGACAGCTGTAAGCTCAGACATTTCGCTGCATGTCGATGAAGTAACGCTGGCCTTACCGAACGGCGAGGTACTGCTAAACGCCGCCAACCTCACCATTAACCCCGGCGACAAGCTTCTCCTCAGCGGTGCCTCCGGCGCCGGCAAGAGCACCTTGTTCCGCGCCATTGCAGGCATCTGGCCGTTCGGTCACGGTCGCGTAAGTCGGCCCGAGGGAAAGCGCACGTTATTCTTGCCGCAAAAACCCTATCTGCCGATCGGCTCGCTGCGCGACACGGTGAGCTATCCCGGTAAGCCCGGCGAGTTTTCCGATGCGGCTATCGTCGCGGCGCTGAGCGCTTGCAAGCTGGAAGGACTGACCACTCGACTCGACGAGCAACAACATTGGGGCCAACAACTTTCTCCCGGTGAGCAGCAGCGTTTAGCCTTTGCCCGCGCTCTGTTGCACAAACCCGATTGGCTGTTCATGGATGAGGCGACATCTGCGTTGGACGAAGCGACGGAGCAAGAAATGTATCGTTTGCTCAATGAACTCCTTCCCGATTCGACATTCGTTAGCATCTCCCATCGGCCGAATGTCGCTGCGTTTCACACGCGCCGCATGTTAATTTCACCTGGGGCGGATGGCGCGATGGTGTTACAGCCAAATTAATTGGGTCTGTGTATTTTGATTGACGACATTGGCTGGAAATTTTCTGCACTCCCTCACCCCAGCCCTCTCCCACCAGTGGGGGAGGGAGAAACGACCTCCCCTCTCCCCGCCCGCGGGGAGAGGGGTAGAGGTGAGGGGACGGCGGCGAATTAAGCACGCCGGCAGACAACTATCCCTGATCCCTTTTGGATCGCACACAACAACATGTAAAATTATTAAACTCTGACAAAAAATCTCATCCATGCACGAACTGGTTATCCGTAACGCCTCGCTGGTCGATGGCACAGGCTCACCGCAACGGGTGAGCGATATTGCCGTCAACGGTAAAATCGTTAGCGAAGTAGGTAATAAACTCGCGGCCGGCAAGCGCGAAATTAACGCCGAGGGCTTATTGCTCACGCCCGGCTGGGTCGATATTCACACCCAGTACGACGGCCAGGCGACGTGGGATCCCTACCTCGCACCCTCGTCGTGGCATGGCGTGACAACCTCCGTATTCGGCAATTGCGGCGTCGGCTTTGCGCCGGTGCGGCCCGGCGCCGAACGCTTTCTGATTAATTTGATGGAAGGTGTCGAGGATATTCCCGAGACGGTGTTGGCCGAGGGCATCGATTTCACCTGGGAAAGTTTTCCGCAGTATCTCGATGCGCTGGAAACCATGCCGCGCATCATGGACATCGGCGCGCAAGTGCCGCACTGCGCGCTGCGCTTTTACGTCATGGGCGAGCGCGGCGCGAATCACGCCGAAGTGCCGACCGATGCCGAGATCGCCGAGATGGGCCAGTTGCTCGAACAATCGTTGCGCGCCGGTGCGCTCGGCTTCACCACATCGCGCACCATCAAACACAAAGCCAAAGACGGCCGCTTCACGCCAGGGTTAACCGCCATGGAGCCGGAACTCGCCGGCCTGGCGCTCGCCATGAAGCGCGCCGGCAGCGGCGTGATCGAAGTGAATTCCGATTTTGGCGATGGCGATTTCGAAAAGCTGCGCGCCGCCGCGGAACTGGCGCAACGGCCATTGTCGGTGTTGTTACTGCAAGTTCACGATGCGCCGGATTTGTGGAAAGACACACTAGCGGGCATCACTGCCGCGCGCGCGTGCGGGCAAAACGTGACAGGGCAAGTAGGCTCGCGGCCGATTAGCATGATGATGGCGCTGGAAGGGACGATTCATCCTTTCGTCACTCATCCGCTGTGGATCGAGATGAACGAGTTGACGCCCGCCGAGCGTGTTACGCGCATCAATTTGAATCCGGATTTGCGTCGCAACCTTTGCGCCGAGTTACCCGACAACGAGCACACGGGCTGGATTCGCGCGATGTTGCCGCGAACGTTCCGTTTACAGGAGCCGATCGATTACGAACCGGAATTGAGAAACAGCGTGACCGCGTTAGCGGAAAACGCGCGCCGCGATCCGATCGATTTCTCGCTTGAACTATTGCTGGAAAAAAATGGCAAAGCGATTCTGTTGCACACCTTCGAAAATTATTTCGACGGCAATATGGATATTGTCGGGGCCTTGCTGGCTGACCCCGGCACCATTTGCGGCATCGCCGATGCCGGCGCCCACGTCGGCTTCATTTGCGACGCCGGTAGCGCAACGAGCATGCTCACGCACTGGACGCGGGATCGCAAACGCGGCCCGCGTTTACCGTTGGAATATCTGGTGAAAAAACAAACCTTCGACACGGCACGCACCTACGGCCTCAACGACCGCGGCGTGATTGCGCCGGGCTATCGCGCCGATT
>JBKJHT010000182.1:0-27200 GCA_046598945.1 Burkholderiales bacterium
GTTTTACATTTATCATCATGACGGCAACCACTACCCTTAAACTGTCGCCCGAACTCAAAGCCCGAGTCGCCACACTCGCGAAGCAAACCGGCCGTACGCCCCATAGTTTGATGATCGAAGCGCTTGAGCGGCAACTGGAACGCGAGGAGCGCATGCGCGCATTCGCACAGGAAGCACTCGAAGCGGATGCGGAGATCGATCGCACCGGCGAAGTGTATGCTGCCGAGGATGTCCATGCGTGGCTGGAGCGTCTGGCCAAGAACAGGAAAGCGAAGCGGCCGAAGCCTTGGCGCGACTAGTTTATTCTGCACGGGCGCTGGACCATCTTGAGCGCGCCTTTGACCACATCGCAGGGCACGATCTTGACGCCGGCGTCGCGGCGGCAAGCGCCATCCGCAGCGGGATTGAATCGTTGCGCGCCCATCCGTTTATCGGCCGGCGCGTGGAAGGCGAAATGCGTGAACTCGTCATCTCATTCGGAAAAACCGGCTATGTCGCGCTGTATCGATTCGTGCCGGCGAAGGATGAAATACGCATCCTCGCGATCCGGCACCAACGGGAACTTGACTACCCATACTAGGAGCTACATTGCTAGACGCCGCATGAATGCTAAACTCATGGCCTCGCACACTCGCCTAGCAAATCAACCAAGCAAATCTTCATGATGCTTTCAAATTTTAGTTTTCCCACGCCGATCCACTTCGGTCCCGGCGTGAGCAAACAAGTCGCTGAGCATTTAACCGCCCTTGGCTTCAAGCGCCCGCTGATCGTGACCGACAAAGGCATCGAGCCGCTGCCGCTGTTAGCGCAATTTAAAGCCAGCCTGCATGACCTGGAAGTGGGCATGTTTACTGGCGTTCAGGGCAACCCCGTCGCCAGCCAAGTGATGGCGGGCGCGACGGCCTATCGTGCGCATGGCGCGGACTGCGTAATCGGTCTTGGTGGCGGCGCGGCGCTTGATGTAGCCAAAGTCGTCGGCTTGCTCGCGACGCATCCCGGCGACGCGATTGAGTACGCATGGGATCATCCATCCGTGCGCCCGATCGATAAAGAATTGCCCTACTTCATCGCATTGCCAACCACTTCCGGCACCGGCAGCGAAGTAGGTCGCTCCAGCGTGATCTCGGAAGACGATAGCCACATCAAGCGTGTGATTTTCTCAGCTAAGATTCTGGCCAAAGCCGTGTTCGCCGATCCGGAACTGACCTTGGATCTTCCGGCCAAAGTCACCGCCGCGACCGGCATGGACGCCCTCACCCACAATGTCGAATCCTATCTCTCCCCGGCTTACCATCCGATCTGCGACGGCATCGCGCTGGAAGGCGTGCGCATCGCTGCCAGGGCGTTGCCCATCGCGGTGCGCGACGGAAAAAATATCCAAGCGCGCGGCGACATGATGATGGCCTCGATGATGGGGGCTATCGCGTTCCAAAAAGATCTGGGCGCGACTCACTCCTGCGCCCACGCGCTGGGAACCGTCGCCGACATCCACCATGGCCTGGCGAATGGCATCATGATCGACCATGTGATGCGCTTCAACAAATCCGCCGCTCTGGATAAATTTCATATTCTTGCGCAGACCGTTGGCGTGGAAAAATCCAGCAAAGATGCCAGCGCCGACGCATTCATAGGCTGGTTGACGCAATTGAAAATGGAGATTGGCATTCCTGCGCGACTGGCGGCGGTGGGCGTGAATAATAGCCATCTGGATCGCCTGGTCGCCATCGCTGTGCCGGACATTTGCCATCTGACCAATCCGCGGCCTTGCACGAAGGAGGACTTTGTACGGATTTTTTCTGAGGCGTTTTGAGAAATGGTGGCAACCCGGCAGATAGAGTCTTGCCAAACCATCCCAAGCTCGAACGTTGTCCAGATCAAAGTCGGAATAAATACCAACCATGTCATCCTGAGCGTAGCGAAGGGCTCAGGATGACATGTGGTGATTGAAATTTATTCATGAATAGTAGCGGCTACTTCGTATACATCATGGCCAGCAAGTCTCGCCGTCTCTACATCGGCGTGACTAACCATCTTGAGCGACGAGTGTTCGAGCACAAGTCTAAGTTGGTTGAATGCTTCACTACGAAATACAATATCGATCGACTTGTTTACTTTGCCGAAACCGGTGATGCCGTAGCCGCGATTGAACGCGAGAAGCAACTCAAAGGTTGGCTACGAGCGAAGAAAATTGCGCTGATTGAGTCTGAGAATCCTTCGTGGGCGGATCTTAGTTGTGAATGGTTTGGCGATTTACCTGCGAGAAAAGCCGATCCTTCACGGAGTTTACCCTCGAGCGCAGCGAAGGGCTCAGGATGACATCGTGGTGTATGGTTACATTTTGGAAATTTAACTCATGCTAAAAATTGGACTATCCGCCTGCTTTTTTCATCCCGACCCGAATCGCAATATCTTCAAGGGCAAGACCTTGCAATTCTTGGAGCAATCCATTGCGCGTTGGGTGATGTCGAGCGGCGCCATGCTGTTCATGATTCCCGCGCCGCAAGAGAGCAGCCCAATCAAGCTCGGCGACTACGCGCGCGAGCTCGACGGCTTGGTATTACAAGGCGGCGCCGACATCAGCCCGACGAGCTACGGCGAAACGCCGATGAAACCCGAGTGGAGCGGCGACAAAATTCGCGACGACTATGAGATCGCATTGACCCTCGCCTTCATGAAAGAACATAAGCCGGTGCTCGGTATTTGCCGCGGCGTGCAATTGATAAACGTTGCCATGGGCGGCTCGCTGTTTCAGGACATTCGTACGCAGCGGCCCGATGCGCAAAGTCATCGTGACGCGGCGCTATACGACCAGGCGTTCCACGAAGTGGAATTCGTGCCGAATTCCGGCTTGGCGAAATTGTTTCCCGGCGTGTCGAAAGCAAGGATCAATACCGTGCACCACCAAGCACCGAAGGACATCGGCAAGGACCTGACCGTGGAAGCCTGGTCCGTGCCGGACCGCATTCCCGAGGCGCTGCGCTGGCAAGGTGATAGCTATATGTTCGGTGTTCAGTGGCATCCCGAGTTTCAAGATCCGGCGCGCAAAGACTTGCTTGGCGCCAAACCCATCCTCGATGAATTCCTAGGCGCGGCGCGCACCGAATCATCTGCTTAACGAAACGATAACCATGCTCAAAATTCTTAATCCCGCGAACAATACGCTGATCAAAGAACTATCCGACGACAGCGCCGCCGCCATCGCCGACAAATACGCCAGCGCTCGCGCGGCGCAAAAAACCTGGGCGGTGACGCCACTCAAAGAACGAATCGCCTGCCTGCAACGTTTTCGCGCACTGGCCGCCGACCGTTTGGAACCGCTGGCGAAAACGCTCACCGCCGAAATGGGCAAACCGATCCGCCAGGCGCGCAACGAATTGAACAGCCTGTTGCCGCGCATCGATTTCTTTTGCGACAGCGTCGCCACGTCAACGCAGCACGAAGCACATATGACCGAGGGCGATACCCACGAGTGGATTACCCACGAGCCGCTCGGTGTGATCGCGAATATTTCGGCGTGGAATTATCCCTACTTCGTCGGTGGAAATGTCTTCGTTCCGGCGTTGCTGACGGGCAACGCGGTGCTCTACAAGCCATCTGAATTCGCGACGCTGACGGGCCTCGCCATCGGCGCGCTGCTGCATCAAGCAGGGGTTCCGCAGCATGTATTTCAGGTCGTTGTCGGCAGCGGCGCGGCGGGCGCGGCCTTGCTCGAACAGCCGATCAATGGCGTGTTTTTTACCGGCTCTTACGCGACCGGTAAGCGCATCGCCGAAGCGGTCGCGGGCCGTATGGTGAAACTACAACTGGAGCTTGGCGGCAAAGACCCCGCCTATGTTTGCGACGACATCAATATTGACAATGCTGCGGCGAGCACCGCCGACGGCGCGTTCTATAACGCCGGACAAAGTTGCTGCTCGGTGGAACGCATTTACGTTCACAGCAAAATCTATAACGATTTCGTCGATGCGTTCGTGCACGAAGTGGAAAATTTCATCGTCGGCGATCCAATGGACGAAAAAACTTACATCGGCCCCCTCACTCGCGCGGCGCAATTAAATGTGCTCGAACAGCAAGTCGCCGATGCCAAAGCCAAAGGCGCACGCGTGCTGCACGGCGGTAAACCCCTAGCGGGGCCCGGCAACTATTTTTCGCCAACGGTGTTAACCAATGTAAATCACGCCATGGAGGTGATGCGCGAAGAAAGTTTTGGCCCGATTATCGGCATCCAAAAAGTCGAGGATGACGATGAAGCACTGCTGTTGATGAACGATTCGAATTACGGCTTGACGGCGAGCGTCTACACTCGCGAACAGCGCCGCGCGGAGAAAATTTTGTCGCAAGTAAACGCCGGGACGGCCTACTGGAATTGCTGCGATCGCGTCAGCCCGCGTCTGCCGTGGTCGGGCATCGGTCATTCCGGTGTCGGCGTGACCCTGTCTCGCTACGGTATTCAAACCTTTTGCCGTCCGAAAGCCTGGCACCTGCGCGCGGCGTGAACCCGGAACAAGCCGCCACGCGCATCGCGGCTTTGCCCTGTTGGTTCGGCAAGGTCGATCCCCAGCCGCTAGGGGGCGGTATGACTAATCGCAATTACCTGGTCAACGATCGTGCGCAACGTTACGTGGTGCGCCTGGGCGCTGATATTCCGTTGCACGGTATATGGCGTTTCAACGAACGCGCCGCAAGCCGCGCCGCACACGCCGCAGGCATTTCACCGGCGGTGATGTATGCCGATCAAGGCGTGATGGTGTTGCAATACATCGAAGGCAAGACCTACGAGGCTGCGGACGTTCGCAACAATTTGCCGCGCGTCGTCGATCTTCTCAAACGCACCCACAAAAACATGGCCGCTCACCTGGAAGGCGCGGTGTTGACGTTTTGGGTGTTCCATATTTTGCGCGGTTATTTTTCCAACTTGAGGCAGAGCCAGAGCCCGCGCCGATCCTTGCTCGCAAGCCTAGTGCCTTGCGCAGCCAATCTGGAAGCGGCTGCTGGCGCTATGCCCTTAGTGTTTTCCCACAACGATTTGCTTGCCGCGAATTTTCTCGACGACGGTAACCGCCTGTGGCTGATCGATTGGGACTACGCCGGTTACAACAGTCCGCTGTTCGATTTGGGCGGTCTTGCATCGAACAACGAATTCGATGACGGTCTTACCGCAACATTGTTAGAGCACTATTTTGGCCGCGTCGACGACGCGCTACTGAAACCATTTCACGCCATGAAATGCGCGTCGTTACTGCGCGAAACCATGTGGAGTATTATGTCGGAACTGTATTCGGGCATCGATTTCGACTACGTTTCTTACACCGATGAAAACCTGAACCGCTTCGAAAATGCCTATGGAAAATGGACACAGCGAATGTCGTCCTGAGCCTAGGACATGTCATCCTGAACGAACTGAAGGATGACATGTTGGAATAGTTGTGCCGTGCGAAATTTAGACAACGCTGTGATGAAAAAAGGGAATTCGTGTCTGATTATTTAATGTGGCTGATCGCCGGCCTGGCCCTCATCATCATCGAAGTGACGAGCGGCACTTTCTATTTGCTGGTGTTGGGCATCGCCGCATTCGCCGGCGCCCTCGCGACCTACCTTGGCGCCGGTGCGTTGGCGCAAGTCGCTTGCGTCGGCATCCTCGCAGCCATTGGGCTGGTCGCGGTAAATCGCTGGCGCCAATCGCTTCCGACGACGACGCCGCAGGATCACTCCCTCGATGTCGGCCAAGTAGTCACCCTTGAATCGTGGCTCGACCAGAATTCCAAACGCGTGCGCGTTAAATATCGTGGCTCGACCTGGGATGCCGAATTAATCGGTGACGCCAATGTTCAACTCAACGACATGCTTTATATCCGCAGCGCGGAAGGCAGCGAATTGCGTGTGTCGCGTTCACCTTCGGATCAATAACCTCAACTTTCAAGGAGTAGTTTAATGCTCGCAAAAATTATCGCGGTACTGATGGCCAGTGTGGTCATGTGGAGTTTTCCGCCGACGCACAGTTGGGCCATCCCGTTTCTGATGCTGGCGCTCGTTGTCGTAGTGGTGATTGAAGGCGTTCGCGTCGTACCACAACAGAACGCGTGGGTAGTCGAGCGCCTCGGCAAATTCTCGCGTACTTTGGAGCCGGGGCTAAACATAATCGTGCCGTTTTTCGACCGCGTCGCGTATAAGCATTCACTGAAAGAGGTGCCGCTGGATGTAGCGGAGCAAGTATGTATCACGCGCGACAACACCCAACTCGCTGTCGACGGCATTATCTATTACCAGGTCATGGATCCGCGCTTGGCATCCTATGGTTCGTCGGATCCGCTCTCGGCCATCACCCAACTCGCCCAGACGACATTGCGTTCTGAAATCGGCAAAATGGAACTCGACAAGACCTTCGAAAGCCGCGATGTGATTAACCATCAAGTGGTCGCGGTGCTTGACGAGGCGGGCCGCACTTGGGGCGTGAAAGTTTTGCGTTACGAAATCAAAAATCTCACGCCGCCCGCCGCGATCCTACACTCGATGCAGGCGCAGATTACAGCCGAGCGCGAGAAGCGCGCGCTGATTGCCAAATCGGAAGGCCAAAAACAAGAGGAAATCAATCTGGCGGAAGGCTTAAAGCAAGCGGACATTTTGAAATCCGAAGGTCAAAAAGCAGCGGCCATCAACAAGGCGCAAGGTGAAGCCACCGCGACGACAACCATCGCCGAAGCGACCGCCTCGGCCGTGCGCACGGTAGCCTCCGCGATCGGTTCGGAGGGCGGTATGCAAGCAGCGAACTTGAAAGTCGCAGAGCAGTATATTGCCGCATTCGGTAACTTGGCGAAGACCGGAAATACCTTGATTGTGCCGAGCAATCTTACCGATGTCGCAACGATGGTGCAGTCGGCGATGACCATTTTGGGGCAAAAGAAAGACGCCACACCGCCTGCCAATAAGGCCTAACCCGCGCGTGCGCGCATTCCCTTCGTCGGCGCGGGTGGTCATTGTCGGTGGCGGCATCATCGGTTGCAGCGTCGCGTATCACCTGGCGCAACTGGGCGTTAAGGACGTTGTGCTGCTGGAACGCGCTAAACTGACCGGCGGCTCCACTTGGCATGCCGCAGGTTTGGTCGGCCAGTTGCGTACGTCGGCCAACATCACCCAGTTGTTGAAATACAGCGTCGAGCTATACGACAAGCTCGAACAGGAAACGGGCCAAGCAACCGGTTGGAAGCGCAATGGCGGCCTGCGCCTGGCATGCAATGTCGAACGCATGACCGAGATCAAACGCCAAGCAACCACGGCGCATAGTTTTGGCTTGGAAATGCACCTCCTCACGCCGAATGAAGCGCGGGATCTGTGGCCGATCATGGATGTCGGCGATGTTGTCGGCGCGGCTTTCCTGCCGACCGATGGGCAGGCGAATCCCGCCGACATCGCGCAAGCACTGGCAAAAGGCGCGCGCATGGGCGGTGTGAAAATCATTGAGGATTGTCGCGTCACCGCGATCGAGCAAAACAATCGACGCGTCAGCGGCGTCGTGACCGAGCAGGGAAATATTCAAGCGGAAGTTGTCGTGAACTGCGCAGGCCAGTGGGCGCGCGCCGTCGGTCAACTTGCCGGCGTGAACGTGCCGCTGGTTTCGGTGCAACATCAATACATCGTCACCGAGCCAATTCCCGGCGTGATGAAAAATTTACCGACGTTGCGCGATCCCGATCGGCTGACTTATTACAAAGAAGAAGTCGGTGGCTTGGTGATGGGCGGCTACGAACCGAACCCCATTCCTTGGGCAGAACAGGGCATCCCCGATGGCTTCGAATTTCAACTGCTGAACGACAATTGGGATCACTTTGAACCCATTATGAAACTCGCCATCGGCCGCGTACCGGCCTTGCAAACCGCCGGCGTGAAGCAATTGATTAACGGGCCGGAATCGTTCACGCCCGATGGTAATTTCATTCTCGGCGAAGCGCCGGAGTTGAAAAATTTTTACGTCGGCGCGGGCTTCAACGCCTTTGGCATTGCCTCCGCCGGCGGCGCCGGCCGCGTGCTGGCGGAATGGATCGCCGCCGGCGAACCGCCGATGGATTTGTGGCCGGTGGATATTCGCCGCTTCGGCAAGCCCCATCAATCGCTCGACTGGGTGCGCACCCGCACGTTGGAAGCCTACGGCAAACACTACACGATGGCGTGGCCGTTCGAAGAACATCGCAGCGGACGGCCGCTGCGCGTGTCGCCACTGTATGCAAAACTAAAAGAACACGGCGCGGTATTCGGCGAAAAAATGGGATGGGAACGGGCGAATTGGTTTGCCCCCATTGGCGTCGAGGCGAAAGATATTTATTCTTACGGGCGGCAGAATTGGTACGCTCACGTGGGGGACGAACATCGCGCTTGTCGTGAAGCGGTCGCGTTGTTCGATCAATCCTCATTCGCTAAATTTTCCTTGGTCGGAAAAGATGCCGAACGCGCTTTGCAATGGATCTGCGCCAACGATATCGCCAAGCCCTTTGGCAGCCTTACCTACACGCAAATGCTCAATGGCCGCGGCGGCATTGAGTGCGATCTCACGGTCGCGCGAATCGCGCCTGACGAGTTCTACATCGTCACCGGCACCGGCTTCGCCACCCATGATTTTTCTTGGATCGAACGCAATATTCCCAACGATTGCGATGCCAGATTAACTGACGTGACATCGAGCTATGCCGTGCTTGCGTTGATGGGGCCGCGCGCTCGGGACGTGCTGTCCAAGGCAACCGATGCGGATGTAAGCAACCGCGCGTTTCCGTTCGCGACATTGCAAAATATTGCCATCGCCGGTGCGCCGGTACGCGCGCTGCGCGTGACTTATGTGGGCGAGTTGGGCTGGGAATTGCACGTGCCGACCGAGTTCGCTTTGCGCCTGTTCGACGTGCTAATGCAAGCTGGAGAGGCTCATGGAATAAGGCTCGCAGGCTATCGCGCGATCGAGTCGTTGCGCCTGGAAAAGGGCTATCGCGCCTGGGGCAGCGACATCGGCCCGGACCATACGCCCCCGGAGGCGGGATTGGCATGGGCGGTAAAGTTGGAAAAAGATATTCCGTTTCTCGGCGGCGATACGCTGCGCGCCCAATTGCGCCAGCCGCAGAAAAAACGCCTGATGTGTTTCACCGTCGATGATCCGGCCATCGTATTATTCGGTCGCGAAACCATCTATCGCGACGGCGAACGGGTGGGCTGGCTTTCCAGCGCCGGCTGGGGGTACACTGTCACCCAGAACATTGGTTATGGCTACGTTCGTGGCGACGAAGGCGTGAGCACCGATTGGCTTGAATCAGGCGCCTATGAATTAGAAGTAGCGAGTAAACGGGTCGTTGCCAAACTGCAACTCAAGTCTTTATACGATCCCGCATCGACACGAGTTCGTGGATAAGGTTTTTGTCGATAGCTTTCTCTAACATCAGCGAAAGGAATCATCATGTCCGTTGCACGAGTGACTGAGATTACAGCCTCTTCCAAAAAAAGCTTTGACGACGCGGTCAACGTTGGCATCGCGCGCGCCGCGAAAACCCTAAAGAATGTTCAGGGCGCGTGGATTCAGGATCAGAAGGTCGTGGTCGACGCCAAGGGAAAAATCAGTGAGTACCGCGTGTCGATGAAGATCACGTTTGTATTAAAAGACTGACCGTACGCTCTGAGAACTATCCAGTGATGCCGATTCCTCGCGCCATCATGGCGGCGAGGATCGGTAGCAAGAAAAGCAACGCAAATTCGATATGAATAAGCTTGCGGGTGGTTTGTATCGCCGCTGCGTCAGGTAAGGCGTTGCGGTCGCTGCGTAGCGCCTTTCGCCAGCGAATGTAATTCAATGTTGGCGGAAGCGACAGCAAACCAATCACCAAAAACAATCCGAGCTTGATCCAGAACACCGGGTTGTGCGTGTAGAACGCGGCGCCTTTCGCAGCGTAAAAAACACGCAGCCCACCTGCCACGAGTGTTAGGCCGGCGAGAATGCCATAGAGGCCATCGATACGCACGACGCGCATCACGGTCTCCGCCGAAATTCCGGGCCGCACTAATGTCATCTCGGCCGCGAGATTCACGAACAACCCGAACACGCAGAGGTGATGGATTACCGCTAGAAAAGCGTCGAGGATCATGAGTCATCTCCGAATTTAACTTGAACTAAGACTCGCACTTCATCGTCTCGCGTTTTATTTCGACAAGTCATTGCGAGGAGCGCAGCAACGAAGCAATCTCGTATTTTATAGAGGTCAAAAACCAGATTGCTTCGTCGCGTTGCTCCTCGCAATGACGTTGTTGGATTTAATCTATTAACGATTGATAGACCAAATCACGCAGTAGTATGCGGTAGTGATTGCGGCGATTAATTTCTTGCGACATGTAGGTCACCGTCAACTGCTCCTTTGGGTCGATCCAAAAATACGTGCCGGCATAGCCGCCCCAAAAATAATCGCCGACCGAACCCGGCCATTCAGCAAGGCCCGGCTCTTTGCGTACCGCAAATCCCAAACCGAAACCATAACCATTGCCCGGATTCCATATCGTGCCGACCCCGATGGTTGGCCCAACATGATTCGACGCCATGTAAGCCACTGTCCTGGAGCCCAGTATCCGCGCGCCTTCCAGCTCACCGCCATTGAGCAGCATTTGGCAAAACCGGGTGTAATCACCCGCCGTCGATGCGAGGCCGTGACCGCCGGCGAAGAAGCGCGTTGGCTGGGTGAAATCCAGTAACACTTGCTTCGCGCCTGTTTCTCTATTCGGTTGCGACTCGGCAATACGACTAAGTTTCTCGCTCGGCAAAATGAATGCGGTATCGTTCATTTTCAGAGGAACCAAGATTCGTTCGCGCAAAAATTCGTCGAGATTTTTTCCACTCGCAACTTCCACGACACGGCCGAGCACATCGGTGGAATGACTGTATTCATAAGTTGTTCCCGGCTCATAGGCAAGCGGCAACTTGGCGATCGCCGTCACGAATTCAACCAGCGTCGGAGAGGTCAGTCCGACGCCCGCCTCTTTGTACATTTTCTGCACGGTGGTCTTGTCGTTGAGCGGCGCGCCATAAGTTAAACCCGACGTGTGCCGCAACAAATCCTGCACGGTGATTTGGCGCTTGGCAGGCACCGTGGTAAACGTTGCTGTGCCGTTCGCGTCAATCGAATCAATGCCGACTTTCATGTCCTTAAACTCAGGAAGGTATTTCGAGATCGGCTCGGCCAATTGCAGTTTGCCTTCTTCGACCAAGATCATCGCGGCGACACTGACAATCGGTTTGGTCATCGAGTAGATGCGGAAAATGGATTCATTGCTCATTGGCGTTGCTTTCTCGCGATCCTGAAACCCAAAGCTCTTCTGATAAACCAACTTTCCCTTGCGCGCGATGGTCAGCGTAACGCCGGGTAATTCTTTGTCATCAACGATTTTTTGGAACGCCGCGTCTAATCGCTTCAAACGTTCACTGGACATGCCGACGGAATCCGGTGTGGCTTCCGGCAACGGCGCGGCCGATACAAAACCAGCGAACAGAAGCCAGAAAACACCGGCGTATTTTTTAGATTTCATTTTGTCTCCTCAAGAGTCGTGGGTTTTATCGCGATTTTAGAATGGTAACTCAACCGCGTGGGTTAGGAACGTCATCAGCGGCGCCGAGGCTCGACAGGCATCGGCATAACGTTTGATGAAATCACCCGAGCAGGCATCCTTATCACTGAAGTGAATCGACGTAAAAAAATCTTTACGCTTCAAGTCTTCAACGAAAGGATGATCGGCGCGATAGCCTCGCGGTGCACGCGTCAGCGCATCGCCCTCGATGACCAAGCCAGATTTGATCACTTTTTTCCAATCGTTCGGCTTGGCGACGATGGCGTCACGTATTTTGTGCAGCGCCGGTGGATCCGGGCGCCATATGCCGCCCCCCATGAAGCAATTCCCCGGTTCTAGATGCAAATAAAATCCTGGCGCGTGAACATCCTTGCCGACACGATGGCGAAAGTGCGCCGCCGCGTGGGTTTTGTACGGCGCCTTACCTTTCGCGAAGCGCGCGTCGCGATAAATGCGAAACATCGAGCCGCCGTTAGGACGTGGATCGGCGTTGAACTGCTCGCTGATTTTTTCCAAATGATCGGCGAAATCGGAAATAAACCGCAGCAACGGTTCTTTGACTTCATCTTCATAGCGCGGCTTGTTTTCTTGAAACCAAGCTTTGTTGTTGTTCACCGCCAAGTCGCGCAAGAACTTAAAGAGCTGGGGCGAGAAATAACTGCTGGTTACCATTGTTACACTCCATTTTTAAACTAGCCGCTGCCCGAGGAGCCGCTCCCAGCTTGCCGTTCAAGCATGCCTATCTGTAGAAGCAAGCTCAGGGCGGCTCACAGCAAGGCGCCTTGGGAATCTGACCGCTGCTCGCTCGTTCGATTATAATGCGAGACAGAAAATTTTTGCGGCATCGTCGCCGCTCGCACGCTCAACTGGAGGAAAAATGTCAGGTAGGTTATCGGGAAAAATCGCCCTCGTGACGGCGGCGGCGCAAGGTATCGGCCGCGCGACCGCGCTTGCGTTCGCGAATGAGGGTGCGACCGTGTGGGCGACGGACCTCGACCCCGCCAAGCTCGCCGATTTCGCTGCAACACCGGGAATAAAAACACGCAAACTCGATGTCATGCAGGAAAGCGAAGTGATCGCCGCGGCGAAAGACATCGGTAAAATCGACGTGTTATTCAACTGCGCCGGCTTCGTTCACCATGGTGACATTTTGAATTGCGAGCAACCGGATTGGGACTTTAGTTTCAATCTGAATGTGCGCTCGATGTTTTATACCATCAAGGCGTTTTTGCCGAGCATGCTGGCGAACGGTGGCGGCAGCATCGTTAACATCGCCTCGGTCGCCTCCAACGTGAAGGGCGTGCCGAATCGGTTTGTATACGGTGCGAGCAAAGCGGCGGTGATCGGTCTGACCAAAGCGGTCGCGGCGGACTACGTCGGCAAAGGCATTCGCTGCAACGCGATTTGCCCCGGTACCGTGGAATCGCCATCCCTGCAAGCGCGCATCAACGCCCTGCCGGATCCGGTACAAGGGCGCAAAGACTTCATCGCGCGCCAGCCGATGGGGCGCTTGGGCACTGCCGAGGAAATCGCAGCGATGGCGGTTTACCTTGCATCGGACGAATCTAAATTCGCCACTGGGCAGGCATTCATCGTTGACGGTGGAATGACCACTTAAATATCCAAAACAGATGTGTCATTCCCGTGAAAACGGGAATCTAATTTCAGAGGCCAAATGGATTCCCGCTTTTGCGGGAATGACACACAAACAGTTCAGCATTCATTTTTATTTAAGAGAGGACAACCATGAAACTATTACGCTACGGCCCACTCGGCGGCGAAAAACCCGGCATGCTCGACAGCGCCGGCAAGATCCGCGATTTATCGCGCATCACATCCGACCTTTATCCCGACGTTATTTCCGTGATGGGCCAACAGGCATTGCGTGGCGTCAATCCAGAAACCTTGCCCATCGTCGAGGGCAGTCCTCGTCTCGCCGCGCCCGTCGCCCATATCGGCAAGGTGATCTGTATCGGGCTCAATTATTCCGACCACGCCGCCGAGGCCGGTCTGGCGGTGCCGAAGGAACCGATTATTTTTATGAAGTCAACCACGGCGATCAACGGCGCGAACGACCCGGTGATGATTCCGCGCGACTCGGTAAAGACCGATTGGGAAGTGGAGTTGGGCATCGTTATCGGCCGCATTGCGCAACACGTTCCGATGGATTCCGCATTGGATTACGTCGCCGGCTATACCATCGTCAACGATATTTCCGAACGCGAGTTTCAGATCGAGCGTGGCGGCACGTGGGACAAGGGCAAGGGCTGCGATACCTTCGCGCCGATCGGCCCGTGGCTGGTGACCAAGGACGAAATCGCCGATCCGCAAAATCTCGATATGTGGCTGGAAGTGAACGGCCATCGCTGGCAAAACGGCAACACCAAGACCATGATCTTCGGTGTGAAACATATCGTGAGTTACGTCAGCAAGTTCATGACCTTGATGCCCGGCGACGTGATCGCCACTGGCACGCCGCCTGGTGTTGGCATGGGCGTAAAGCCGAACCCGGTATACCTCAAAGTTGGCGACACGATGAAGCTCGGCATTCAAGGGCTAGGCGAACAGCAGCAAGAATGCATCGCGTGGAAACCGTTGATGTAAACGCGCCAACACCACAAAAACAAAAAAAGCCGCAAAATTTCGCGGCTTTTTTATTTACCGGAACGCAGTTTACTTCTTGTTCAACAGCGTCGCCGCTTGTTCCACGGCCTTTTCCGACTCATGGTGCTTACCAAGCCGATGCAGGCTTTCGCTTTCCGCCCGTAACCGCTGAACCTGGCTACGATAGGCGTCGGACAACTCCGGCGCCGCGGCGAGTGCCGCCTTGACCTCGTTCTCATTCATGTGAACGCCATGGGCCATTGTTAACGTGCTACTCAAACCCATCAAACCGGCGACCAATAGTCCTACAATTTTCATGTCTAATCCCCCCGACAAAAACCGCATTCAACACGTATCAAAATTTCATACCCTTGCGATAGAATACCAGATAAGCTTGATATTTTGGTGTTTTCAGGGACGGAGTGAGGTCATGCCATTAGTAGCGAAGGAACAAGAGATCGCCATGTTGCGCGGCGAGATGGAATTGTTGATGAGCGAACGCGATGGTCTATTAAAAATCGCGGGTGCGGCGGCGGCGTTCGTCGCCAACATCGACGTAAATGCGCTGCCACGCGGTTGTTGGGACGCGGCGGATCTGCTGGGGGAAAGTTTGAACGAGGTGCCAGAAGATACGCTCAAAGATGCGCTCGCGGCCGTAGAAGCAGAAGTCGAATTCGACATCATCGACCGGCGCAGGCGGGAGCGTTTCGAACGCACCGCTTCAAAAAAACCCAAGATACTCAAATAACAATACGACCCGTGGCAGACCTCCCCACCTATCGGGATGTCGCGGAGGCCGCCGTGCGACTTGCCGGTGTCGCCAATCCTACGCCCGTGCTCACCTCACGCACCGTTGATAAGCAAACCGGTGCGCAAATATTTTTCAAATGCGAAAATTTTCAACGGGTCGGTGCGTTCAAATTTCGCGGTGCGTATAACGCGCTTTCGCGACTGAGCGAAGCACAAAAACAACGCGGCGTGATCGCCTATTCCTCCGGCAATCACGCGCAAGCCGTCGCGCTGGCGGGACAGTTATTGGGAATCAACGCCACCATCGTCATGCCAAAAGACGCACCGGCGATCAAGATCGCCGCCACGCGCGGCTATGGCGCGGAAGTTATTCTCTACGTTTTTGGCCAGGAGCCCCGCGAAGTGATCGCACAAACAATCGCGGCCGAGCGTGGCCTTGAAATTATTCCGCCGTTCAATCACCCCCACGTCATCGCTGGCCAGGGCACGGCGGCGAAAGAGTTGATTGAAGAAGTCGGCGATCTCGATTATCTGATCGTCTGCGTGGGCGGCGGCGGCCTGATCTCCGGCTGCGCGCTCGCGGCAAACGCGTTATCGCCTCATTGCAAAGTCATCGGCGTCGAGCCGGAATTGGGCGATGATGCCACACGATCCTTTCAAACAAAAATCTTGCAGACCGCGCCGCGCGCCAACGACACCATCGCCGACGGCGCGCGCACATTATCGCTCGGCTCGATCACCTTTCCATTGGTGCTCAAACACTGCCACAATTTTATTACCGTCAGTGATGCCGCGCTGATGCGTACCATGCGTTTCCTATTCGAACGCATGAAAATCGTCGTCGAACCGACCGGTGCATTGGCCGCGGCCGCTGTCATTGAAGGCAAGATTGGCGTCGCCGACAAGAAAGTCGGCGTCATTATCAGCGGCGGTAACACCGAACCGGAATTTTTCGCCCGCATCCTGAATTCCTGCGCTCGATAGGGACGGGTGCGTCACTGCTCGGCAAGATGTGACCAAAATTGTCATAAATAATTTATGAGATAAATTTACTATCTAGTTAATTATTAACATTATTTACAGTTGGCATACTTGATGCTTATTACTAAAGTGATGGCAGACTGCAAGGTTTGATGAACGTTCCTCCTCCTCGTTCAACCATCATTTTCTCCTCCGAGAGCGGTTGACCCCACCCAGAAATGGGTGGGGTTTTTTTCGCTTTTTTCCCCTGGCAATTAAACCAGTTTCGAGCGAAAGCTGCGGTATGGTATTGTTCGCGCTGTGCTAATTGATTTATTTATATGACGTTTCTTTCGTTGCTCGCAGCGCTGTTATTGGATCTGTACGTGATCCTGCCGGTGCGTAGCAAGCTTGATCATTTGTTGCATGGCTACGCCGATTTTGTGCGTCACCACTTGGATGGCGGCGAGCATCGCCTGGGCTTGGCCGCGTGGCTCGCGGTGACGATCCCGATCCTTCTTATTGCCGGCCTAATATTTGGATTGCTGTATTACTTCAGTCCGGTGCTCGGCTGGTTATTCAACATCGCGGTGTTGTTTTGTTTAATCCACTTCAAACGCAACGCCGATCGTATAACGGCCATGGCCCATGACCTTCGCAAAGACGACCTCTCCGACGCTCGCGCCACGCTTGCCGCCTGGCGTGGTATGCCCGGCGATGCCCTTGATTCCTCCGCCCTGGCGCGGCTCTCGATTGAACAAGCATTCATCGATGTGCACCGCCATTGGTTCGGTTTAGTATTTTGGTTCATCTTGCTGCCCGCTCCGATCGGACCATTGCTGTATTGGATGGCGGCGCGGCTGAACGAGTTTTGGGGCGAAGGCAAGCGCGATACTAGCCATGCGTTCGCCAATTTTGCGCGCGAAGCCTTCTATTGGATCGACTGGATGCCGCAACGTTTCACCGCCATCACCTTCGCGATCGTCGGCAATTTTGAAGACGCGGCATTTTGTTGGCGTTCGCAAGCGCGGGCCTGGGCCGATCGCGGCACGGGCGTGTTGCTGGCAAGCGGCGCGGGCGCACTAGGCGTGCGCTTGGGCGAGCCAATCGCGACCAGCGAGAACATCGAATACCGCGCCGAACTGGGCATCGGAGAGACTGCTGAGCCCGATCACCTTCACAGCGCCGAAGGGTTGATCTGGCGCGCGATGGTGGTGTGGATTGGGCTGTTACTGCTGCTGACCGTCGCAAGCTGGTTTGGGCGTTAGGCCATTGCCAACAAGCGCGCAATTCGCGTGGCCGCAGGCGGGTGCGAATCATAAAAAGCCGAATGCAGCGGATCCGGCGTTAAGGTCGATGCGTTGTCCTTGTAGAGCTTCACCAACGCGCTCACCAAATCACGGGCGTCGGCTTGCTGCGCCGCGTATTGATCCGCCTCGAACTCCTGTTTGCGCGAGTAATAGCTCATCAACGGCTGCAGCAAATAGGTAAACACCGGCAACGCAACAAAGAAAAGAATCAGCGCCAGCGCGGTGGTTGAGCGTTCGACGCCAAGCCCGTGGAAAAACCACGCCGCATTCATCAATTGTGCCAACACCCACAAGAAAACGAAGCTAGCGACGAAGGTCAAAATGATGCGCTTGAACACGTGGCGGCGTTTAAAGTGGCCGAGCTCGTGGGCCAGCACCGCCTCGATCTCATTGCCGGTCAGTGAATTCAACAAGGTATCGAAAAACACGACGCGCTTATTTTTCCCGAATCCCGTAAAGTAGGCATTGCCATGACTGGAGCGTAAGCTGCCGTCCATCACGAACAGACCGGATGATTGGAAACCGCATTTTTGCAACAGTCGCTCGATGCGACCCTTAAGTTCTGCATTATCGAGCGGGGTGAATTTGTTAAACATCGGCGCGATCCAGGTGGGATAAACGGCAAGTAAAAATAAATTGAATGCCGACCAGGCTAGCCACGCATAAAGCCACCATTGCTCGCCGAGGCGCGCCATCATCCACAAAGCGGCGAGAATGATGGGCAATCCAATGGCAACGGCGAGGACTCCCTGTTTTAACAGGTCGCTCAAAAATAACCTGAGCGTCATCTTATTGAACCCAAAACGCGCCTCGAGGTTGAAGGTGCGATACAGCGAAAACGGCAAATCGATCAGCGCCGCGATCAAGGTCACGCTGGCGATAACCGCCACGCCGCTCATCAAGCCATCGCCGAGGCGCCCGTGCCAAAAACCGTCGAGCCAATTAATGCCGCCGCCTAACGTAAACGCCAGCAGCACAATGACGTCGAGGATAATGCCGACGCTATTGAGATTGACCTTGGCGTAGGTATAGTCCGCCGCTTTTTGATGGGCTTCGAGGGGAATTTTTCCCACGAATTGTTCTGGCAACCGATTGCGATTCGCCTGAACGAACGCGCCATGGCGATAGGACAGCCACAATTTGATAGCCGTGGTAGTTGCCAGCAGCACTAAGAACACGAGCGTAAATTTATTCATTGCC
This sequence comes from Burkholderiales bacterium, assembly GCA_046598945.1. Classification (GTDB taxonomy): domain Bacteria; phylum Pseudomonadota; class Gammaproteobacteria; order Burkholderiales; family JALYOK01; genus JALYOK01. The sequence continues at coordinate 18,405 of JBKJHT010000182.1, forward strand.
TAATTTTCCGATGATACGTTCAATTATCCGGCGCGATGATCCGACCAAGACCTGCTCGCACAGCCAATACTGGCGCGGCGCTTCAATCATATGTCGCCAACAGCCAATATCCATGCGCGGCGTGGCGCTGGGTTTTCAGTGCTTGGCAGCGCCGACAAAGTTTAGATTCAATTCGCCTTATGTCACAATGTGGCGTGCACTCTCTCGAATTTCAATTATTTTAACCGCAAACTCATGCCTCAAGATAAAAACCGACTGATTTGGATCGACATGGAAATGAGCGGTCTGAATCCGCTTACCGACCGAGTGCTGGAAGTCGCACTAGTGGTGACCGATGCTGATCTGAATACCGTGGCGGAGGCGCCGGTGCTGGTAGTGCATCAAAGCGACGCCGTGTTAGACGGCATGGATAACTGGAATAAGGGCACCCATGCGCGTTCCGGGCTCATTGGCAAAGTCAAAGCGTCGACGTTGGGCGAAGCGACGGTTGCCACCGCCATGATCGATTTTCTCAAGCCGCTCGTGCCGGCCAATGCCTCGCCCATGTGCGGCAATTCGATTTGCCAGGATCGGCGCTTTCTCGCCGCCCACATGCCGCAACTTGAAGCGTATTTTCATTATCGAAATCTGGATGTCAGCACGCTCAAGGAACTGGCTAAGCGTTGGTATCCCGCGGTCTACGACGGCTTCAAGAAGGAAAGCAAGCATGAAGCGCTCGCGGACATTTACGAATCCATCGACGAACTAAAATACTACCGGGCGAACCTATTTAAATCCTAGCTTGGTAAACGAACTGCATCGAATATAACTATGAGTAAAGGCACGCTTTTTAGTCTGGAAGTCAATCCGAATATTCCCAGCCGGCTGCATCGCTTGGAAGAAATCGCGAATAACCTTTGGTACAGTTGGCATCGTCCGACGCGCAGTTTATTCTCGCGGCTCGATCGCAACCTATTCCGCGCCGTCAACAACAATCCCAAGGAATTCCTGCGACGGGTGGATGAAGAGCGCTTGATCGACGCCTCGACTGATCAGGTGTTTCTTTCCAGTTTTAACCAAATCATTTCCGATTACGATACCTATCACAACGAGCCGCTGCGGCGCGACGGTTCCGAATGGTTGCTGCGCACTGATCTGATCGCCTACTTTTGTGCCGAATTCGGCTTCCACGAAAGCTTCCCGATTTATTCCGGCGGCTTAGGCATTCTCGCCGGCGATCATTGCAAAGCGGCGAGCGATATGCGTTTGCCGTTTATCGCTGTGGGCTTGCTCTATCGCCAAGGTTATTTCCATCAACGCATCGACGGTGACGGCAACCAAATCGCTATCTACCAAGATGCCGATATGGACAAGCTGCCGATCAAACCCGCGCTGCGCGCCGACGGCAGCGAAGTGGTCGTGCATATCGATATGCCGGGCCGCACGGTGTTCGCAAAGGTCTGGAGCGCCCGCGCTGGACATGTGATTTTGTATCTCCTCGATACCAATCTCGCCGACAACAGCGAAGCCGATCGCCATATCACCCACCAGCTCTATGGCGGCGATCGCGAAATGCGCATTAAGCAAGAAATGGTGCTGGGCGTTGGCGGTGTTCGTACGCTGCGCGAGCTGGGCGTGAAGCCAACTGCGTGGCATATCAACGAAGGCCATGCGGCCTTCCTTGTTATTGCGCGCATTCGCAAGCTGATGCAAGAAGGTTTGGACTATGCGACAGCGTTAGAGGCGGTCGCCGCTAACACGGTGTTTACGACGCATACGCCGGTGCCCGCGGGCCACGATCATTTCACCCGCGATCAGTTGATGCCCTATCTCGAGCCGTTGGGCCGCAACCCCATGATCCCGGTCGAGCAGCTTTATTCTTTGGGCTTGGTGAACGACAGTCAAGATTTCAATATGACCGCGCTGGCGATTCGCGGCTCACGTTTTCAGAACGGCGTGTCGCGCATTCATGGCGGCGTGTCGGCGCAGATTTGCGCGCCGCTATGGCCGGAGGTTCAGCCGGAAGAGAATCCGCTTGCCTACGTCACCAATGGCGTGCATGTGCCGACTTTCCTGGCATGGGAATGGACCGAGGTGTTCGATCGCTATCTAGGGCAGGAATGGCGCTACAGCTACGATCCCGCGTTTTGGGAACGTATCAACGAGATTCCCGATCACATTTTCTGGAGTGTGCGGCAGGCGTTAAAAGCGCGCATGTTGGAGACGTTGCACAAACGTATCCAACGCCAGCAGATGCGCATTCACGGCAGCGACGCCCATTTGGATCGCCTGTTCCGCCATGCCGATCCGCTGGATCCGAATATCCTCACCATCGGTTTCGCGCGCCGCTTCGCCAGTTATAAGCGCGCGACGCTGTTGTTCGAAAACCCCGATTGGCTGAGAAAAATTGTCAGTGATGCGGATCGCCCGGTGCTATTCGTGTTTGCCGGCAAAGCGCATCCCGCCGATAAACCCGGACAGGATTTAATCCGCCACATCAGCTCTATTTCGCGCTCAGCGGAATTTGCCGGACACGTTCTGCTCTGCGAAGGCTATGATCTGGGACTCGCGCGACGTTTAGTTTCCGGTGTCGATGTTTGGCTCAACACGCCACTTTATCCACTCGAGGCGAGCGGCACGTCGGGCATGAAAGCCGGCATCAACGGTGTGCTAAATTTCAGCATACTCGACGGCTGGTGGGGTGAAGGCTACAACGGAAAAAATGGCTGGGCGATCAAACCCGCGCCGGAAAATTGGGAAGAATATCGGCGCAACCGCGAAGAAGCGCAATCGCTTTGTGAAATCCTCGAAGATCAAATCGTGCCGATGTATTACAACCGCGGCAAACTCGGCTATTCCGAAGCATGGGTGAAGATGGCGAAGCAGTCCATTTCCACTTTGCTGCCGCAGTACAACTCCACGCGCATGGTCGGCGAATACCTGAGCAAGTTTTACCTCGCGGCGACCAAACAATGGCGGCGCTTTTCCGACAATCAATACGAAAATGCGTTGCGCCTGGCGCAGTGGAAAGCGCGCATCAATGCAGCCTGGCGCGAGGTGCGATTACATCGGCGCGACACCCCGGTGAAACGCATCGACTACGGCAACCGCCTGCGCTTCGAAGTGGCGCTACAACTCAACGGCCTGAAGGCGGAGGACATCGTTGTCGAGCTTTTGGTCGGCCGTCCCTTGGTCGGCCACGATCATACGAAGAATAAGCAATTTCGTTATCAGGCCACCGGAACCGCCGACGCGGCCGGCGCTCACATCTACGCGCTTGAACTCAAGCCCGAGTTATGTGGCAGCCTCGACTATAAAATTCGCGCGTACCCGTGGCATGAACTGATGACGCATCCGTTGGAAATGGGGCTGATGGCTTGGCTATAAAAATATAACCCGGATAGAGCAAAGCGAAATCCGGGGTTCGCGAAAAAGTCTGAAGCAAATCTTGCAACCAATGAAATTTCTCAATCACATCGAGGAGTGGCTGATCGCCTGGCTCATGGCGATCGCCACGTTGATTATCTTCATCGCCGTCGTGCATCGTTACGCCTCCGGCATACCGATGCTGCAAGACTACGCCATCGCCATCAACATGAGTTGGGCGCAGGAACTGTGCATTTACCTATTTGTTTGGATGGCGAAATTCGGCGCCGCCTATGGCGTGCGCACCGGCATTCACGTCGGTGTTGATGTATTGATTAATCGCCTCGGCGCGCGCAATCGCGCGCTGTTCGTGTACTTTGGCCTATTCGCTGGCGCGCTGTTCACCGGCGTCGTCGGCTTTCTCGGCGCCAAGCTGGTGCTCGGCATCTATGAAACGGGACAAGTGTCGGCGGATTTGGAATTGCCAATGTGGCTGGTCTATCTCGCGATTCCGCTCGGTTCGTTCTTGATGTGTTTTCGTTTTCTACAAGTGGCGCGGAATTTCCATCGCAGCGGCGAATTGCCACGCTACGAGGTCGCCCACGTGGAAGGCTTGGAGCCGGAGAAAGCATGAGCGCCTACATCATATTCGGCCTGCTCATCGCGTTCATGCTCACCGGTATGCCGATTTCCATCGCGCTTGGGCTCACGGTGCTGGCGTTCCTATTCGGCCTCAGCGACATTCCCATCGAAACCGTCGCACTAAAATTATTCACCGGCATCGAAAAATTCGAGATCATGGCGATCCCGTTTTTTATACTCGCCGGAAATTTTCTCACCCACGGCGGCGTAGCGCGACGCATGATCCGCTTTGCCACCAGCATGGTGGGGCATTGGCATGGCGGGTTGGGCCTCGCGGGCGTGCTCGCGTGCGCATTGTTCGCGGCGGTGTCAGGCTCAAGCCCGGCAACGGTGGTTGCCATTGGCTCCATCCTATTGCCCGCGATGGTGAAGCAAGGTTTTCCGAAAAGCTTCGGGGCAGGCATCATCACCACCTCGGGCACCCTAGGCATCCTCATTCCGCCGTCTATCGTGATGGTGATCTATGCGGTTTCGACCAACACCTCCGTCGGCAAACTATTCATGGCGGGCGTCATCCCAGGCATTGTTCTCGCAACATTATTGGGTCTCACCACGTGGTATCGCGCACGTAAGAACAACTACCCGCGCCTCGCGCGCGCCTCCTGGCGCGAACGCCTACTCGCGTTGCGCGATAGCTTTTGGGGATTGCTGTTGATCGTGGTCGTGATCGGTGGCATTTACTCCGGCATCTTCACGCCGACGGAAGCCGCGGCCATGAGCGCGGTGTATGCCTTTATCGTCGCAGTGTTCGTGTACAAAGATTTGACGCTGAAACAAGTCCCGAAAGTGCTGCTCGATTCCGCCAGCATGAGCGCGATGTTGCTCTACATCATCACCAACGCGGTGTTGTTTTCGTTTTTGATGACCTACGAAAATATTCCGCAAGCCATGGCGCAATGGCTCCTCGACATGGGCCTCGGCGCCGTGGGCTTTCTGCTGATGGTAAATCTGCTGTTGCTGCTCGCGGGCAACGTCATGGAGCCCTCCTCCATCGTGCTGATCCTGGCGCCGATTTTATTTCCCGTCGCGATGCAACTCGGCATCGATCCGATTCATTTCGGCATTCTCATCGTCGTCAACATGGAAGTCGGCATGTGCCATCCGCCTGTCGGGCTGAATCTTTACGTCGCGAGTGGCATCACGAAAATGGGCATCACCGAACTCACCGTCGCCGTATGGCCGTGGCTGTTGACGATGCTGGTGTTCTTGGTTGTCGTCACTTACTGGCCACCGCTGGCGTTGTGGTTGCCGAGGCAGTTGGGGATGATGTAAACATTCCGATAAACGGCTCCTCCCCCTTGAAGGGAAGGGAATAAATAGTACGTAGGGTGCATTCATGCACCGTTCAAACCCATTGGTGCATAAAATGCACCCTACGAACCTCGCCACGAGGCAACACCAGCCCAGCTCCCAGCCGATGCCATGCCACGAGCCAACGTCCATGCGGCTCCTGGCACGATGCCTTACGGAAACTAAATGTAGTAATCGAGAATTTCGTGACTGAGATAAACGGTACCGATGCCCAGCGCGATCAGCACAATCTGTTGCACCGTAGCCGCAAGTTCAGAACGGCGATGCAAGCCAGGAATCAGATCGGCAACGGCAACATAAATCATGCTCGCCGCGGCGAATGCCAATAAGGTCGGCACCATATCCTGCATCGACTGCAGCGCGAAATAAGCCAAGATACCGCCGACCAACGTCGCCAGGCTCGACATGATATTGAGCATGAACGCTTTGCCGCGGCTGTAGCCGGAATGCAGCAGCACCAAGAAATCGCCGACCTCCTGCGGAATCTCGTGAGCGATCATCGCAAACGCAGTCACCAAGCCCAGTTTTACATCGGTCATGAACGCCGCTGCGATCAATACGCCGTCGACAAAATTGTGAAACGTGTCACCAACGATGATCATCATTCCGCTGCGGCCGTGATCGTGGCCATCGTCCAAATGATGTTCGCCGTGCCCGAAATCGTGGGCGTGATTGTGGCGCCACAACACCAATTTTTCCAGCACGAAAAAGAATAACAAACCGAGCATCACCGTGGTGGTCGCGGCGGGAATATCTTTGGCATGTTCAAAGGCGTGCGGCAACGTTTCCAGAAACGCCGCGCCGAGCAACGCACCGACCGCATAGCTCACCAACACCGGCATCAACGCCGGCCTCGCCGCGAAAGCGAATAGCGCGGCGCACAGCACCGACAGCACACCGCCGGCGAGGCTCATTGTGATAATCCAGGAAAGCGTGGACATTGAATAAAGGAAGGTTTTAGTTGTTTTGGATTATACGGAGGATCGCCGGACACAGCGAACCACCAATCACTCGCACATCAAGCACCTGGCGCGCGCGATCGACACGACACGGTAGCGCGGTTGTTTTGAGCAGCCCGGTCGATCGGTTGGATCATCCCGCCTCCGCGGGAGTGACCATCGTTGAGGTAGGGTAGATCAAGACGTGAAGCGTTCCATCCACCCGCTGCGAACTTCTTCGGCCCGATTTGCGGCGGCGGGCCGATTGCGTCGCTAACCCTTCGCGATGTCGCTGAAACTCTTCCCTTTAAACTCGGCGATCTTGGCCTGAACTTCCTGGCTGTATTTGTCCTTCATCGAACCGGCATCGGCGACTATTTTCGAGAATATTTCCTTCAACTGCGCAGTGTCGATTTTCCGGCCGCTGGCGTAGTATCGTTTCGCGACCTGGCCCAACGCATAGGTCACGGCGAACGACATGCCGGAACTGGCCGCTTGGCGACCCATACCGCCGAAAATGCCGCCGAGCAACTTGCGCGCGACGACTTCCAAATATTGCGATGTCATGCCGATACCCAACGTGCCGGCGAAGTCTTTGATGTAGCTTTGGTCGAGTTCGAAACCGTAGTTTTGCCCGATGCGATACACCATGCGCATTTGCAGCGGAATAATGGCCAGGGTCGATAAGGTCTCAGGCATCAATTCCAACGCCGCGTTGACAATGGCGGCCTTGCGTATCATCTCGTCCATTTCCGCTTCGCCCATCTTGGGTGCGGCGTTCGCCGGCGCACCCGTGACAACCGGGAAATTGGAAACCGCTTCGGCTTCGTTTTGATATTTGCTTAAAACGTCAGGCGTGAGGTTTAATGATTGTGCCAGCGCCGCCAGGAATTTCTTCTCCAATTCGTTCGTCGCGCCATCGGCATTACACGCACCGATGGCTAACTCATAGGCGGCTTCTTTTGAATCAGCGCTTTGCAACTGACTCGACGCCTCCGGCAGACTGATTTTTCGCAGCAACACATCGTGGTAAATCTCTTCGACATTGAGCGTAGTGCCGGCAAACGACGCAGCGAGCTTTTCGATTTCGCCGCGCTCCTGCTCGGTACGATTGCCGTCGGCCAGGGCGGCCATGATGGCGATTGACAAAATTGCTTTCTGTTCCAGTTCGGTCATGTTTAACTCCGAGAAATGAAAGGATGTAACGCTTTTAAGTGTTTGCCGATTGACATGGGGTCGGCCTACTGAGATTTCAACAAACCTGCTATGCTCGAGCTTAAATTTAATTGCTCAATATGATTCAAACTCAACTTAATGCTTTGACCTTTCCCTTCGCCGAAGTTCCGGCGCCCGCGCAAGCAACCGAAGTGGCGCCCGGCATTTTCTGGATACGCATGCCACTGCCCTTCGCACTCAATCACATTAACCTGTGGTTACTACGCGACGGTGACGGCTGGACCTTGGTCGATTGCGGCTTCGGCGTCGACGCGACGCTAGCGCTGTGGGAACAAATCTTCGCGACCTTGCTCGATGGAAAAAAGATTCTGCGCATTATCGTCACTCACTACCATCCAGATCACGTCGGCTGCGCCGGTTGGCTGCAACAGCGCTGGAACTGCGAAGTGTGGATGACGGAAACGGAATATCTTTCCGCACACGCAGCGGTACAAGACGGCGGCGGCGATTCGATCGGCCGCGCGACGGAACTATTTCGCCGCCACGGCTTAACCGGCGAACGATTGGAATCCAACGCCGTGCGCAAAAACAGTTATAAAAAAGGCGTGCCCTCGTTGCCCTATTCGTTTCGCCGCATTCTCGAAGGCGACGCAATCAGCATCGACGGAAAGGCTTGGAGAGTGATCGTCGGCCGCGGCCATGCGCCGGAACACGCGATACTCTATTGCGCCGAAAACAACGTGATGATTTCCGGCGACCAAGTATTGCCAAAAATCAGCACAAACGTCGGTGTGTGGCCCTCGCAACCGAACGGCGATCCGTTGAAATTATTTTTGGATTCCATGGATAAATTCGCGGACTTGCCCGCGGACGTGTTGATTTTACCGTCCCACGGCCCGGTGTTTCGCAGTCTGCATGAACGGCTCGCACAACTGAAACAGCATCACGACGAACGTCTCGCGGAAGTAGTAGAAGCCTGCGAAGAACCGAAAACCGCGGCGGAATTATTACCCGTTTTATTCCGGCGCGAGTTGGATGCGCATCAAGTGGTGTTTGCGATGGGTGAGGCGATCGCCCACTTGCACTATTTAATGTACGGCGGACGATTAACACGCAGTGAAAATGACGAAGGTGTTTTTCATTTCTCACAACCCTAACGGGAGCATCGAAATCGCCAACCTTGTCATTGCGAGCGTAGCGAAGCAATCTCGTACTTAACTGCGACTGCTAAATAATAGGGATCGAGGAGGGCTCTCGCCCTCCCCGCCCGCCGAACCGTGCGTGTGGCCCGAGGCCCGCCCCCGGTTCTCCCGCACACGGCTCTCCAGTCGGTGGTGTCCTCATCGGGATTGGCTTGCCAGGGCATGGGCCTCGGTCATCGTGA
>JBKJHT010000032.1:0-24129 GCA_046598945.1 Burkholderiales bacterium
TGCCACCCGGCAAATTTCGGCGCGACCGAGAGGGACTCAATCAGAGGTTTCTTAGATCAATCCATTAATCCGGCAAACAGCGGCGTGCTTAAGTAACGCTCGCCGTAGGATGGGATAATCACGATGATCATTTTGCCGGCGTTCTCATCGCGCTTGGCGACTTCGATTGCGGCCCACATCGCGGCGCCGGACGAAATGCCGACTAATAGTCCTTCTTCTTTCGCCATACGCCGGGCGAAGGCAAACGCATCATCGTTTTTCACGCGAATGACTTCGTCGTAGATTTTGGTATTTAAAATCGCCGGGATAAATCCCGCGCCGATGCCTTGAATCAGGTGTGGACCTTTCTGACCGCCGGACAATACCGGCGACGCGTCGGGCTCGACGGCGACGCATTTGAACGACGGCTTCTTCTCTTTAATCGCCTCGCCGACGCCCGTGATGGTGCCGCCGGTGCCGATGCCGGAAATTAGGAAATCGCACTTGCCGTCAGTGTCGCGCCAAATTTCCTCCGCTGTGGTCTTGCGATGAATCGCCGGATTGGCGGGGTTCTCAAATTGCTGCGGAATCAGATAACGAGAATTTTCCGCCGCCATTTGTTTCGCGCGCGCGATGGCGCCGCCCATGCCTTCCGATCCCGGCGTCAAAATCAAATCCGCGCCAAACGCACGCAACACCGCGCGACGTTCCTTGCTCATGGTTTCCGGCATGGTCAACGCGAGCTTGTAGCCTTTCGCCGCGCAAACAAACGCCAGCGCGATGCCGGTGTTGCCGCTGGTAGGTTCCAAAATAATAGTATCGGCTTTGATCAAGCCGGCCTTTTCGGCAGCTTCGATCATGGATACGCCGATGCGATCTTTGACGCTATTCGCCGGATTGAAAAACTCCAGCTTGGCGACAACTTGGGCTTTGCAGCCCTGGGTCAGTCGATTGATGCGGACCAGTGGCGTGTTGCCGATCAGATCGATGGCGCTGTTGGCGATGTTCATGATGGCCTCCTCAAAAATAGTTTATTTGCTATGGTAGAGGCTTCGGCGGGTGCAAAGCAAGTGCCTGGAGAAGCGCTCCCAGAGCGGCTGCTAGGCCATCTACCGTGCTGACTACTGTGGTTTGCTCGAACGATTTGAGGCGTTCGGTATTGTCCAGATCGATGCGACGCGGGTAGAGCGTTACCCATTCGCTCGGCGATTCGGTCTCGACCACCGGTTCCGTGTCGCACGCGAACACAATCGTCGGAATGTGTTGCTTGCCTGCTTGTGCGAAAATATTAGTGATCAGTGTATCGGAAATCCCGACGACAAATTTTGCGACCGTATTGCTGGTCGCCGGACCGATCACGACGGTGTGATAGTGGCCGTGATAAAACAATCCCACCGGCGCGGCGCTGGCCGTCTGGTCTCGGAACACACGCGCGCGCTTGCGCAATTCGGTGACGCTAAGGGTATACATGTGCAGCACCTCGGCTGCGGCTTTGGATAAATAGAAATCGATCAGGCCAGGATGCTTTTCATTGAGTGTGAGCGCGAATTCCAAGCACTCTTTGAGAAAATGGCCGGAGCCGGTCAGGCCCCAAGCAATGCGCGGTGATTCATCAGGCTTAATGCTCACGGGACGATTCGGTCGATCAATAGCTTTATATTTTTTGCGCCTGGCTTGACTGTCACCGCGGCAGCGCTGAGATCGCCGCTTTGTGGAATCGCGTTGCCGGATTTCGACACGCGTGCTTCCACCGTCACTTGCTCGAATTTGCTCAACACCATTGCCGGAGTCATGGCCATGGAATCGTCGAGCGTGAAGTTTCGCGGCAAATCTTTAACCACGCCGCGCCACACCGCCAATGGCATTTTCGGCGCATTGCCGCCGGCGGCGCGAGCGTAAATGAACAGTGTGTCCGCGGCGGCCACTTTGTCCTTGAGCGTGTCGTTGAGCGCGACGGTGCCGGAGACGCCTGCGCTGGCCGTGGCGGATGGTTTTTGCTCCAAGGCGGCGCGCGCAGCGTTGATGCTGGCCATGACTTCATCAGTGATCTCCGATTGCTTCGGCGCCTGTGCGAGCAATTTTTCCCAGTGGTCAATGGCGGCGCTGAAGTCTTTCGCCTCGTACGCCGCCGATCCGGCGAGAGCCAAAATTCGCGGATTGTTCGGTTCGAGTTTGAGCCCTTGCGCGATCAGTTCCCGTGGTCGGCCGCCGAACGAATTGTTGTCACGGCTGGCAAGCGCATGGGCGTATTCCGCCAGCAGCGACGCGTTGTCGGGCGCCAGCAGCACCGCGCGGTCGTAGGCCATGATGCCATCGTTCGCGCGGCCCAGCGCCATATAGGCCTTGGCCAGCATGTTCCAGCCGAGCGGGTCGTTCGGCTGTTCGCGCAGTTTGACGGCGAGGCGCTGCGTCATAATCGCAAATTGTTGCGGCGTGATATTTTCCGCGCTGGCGCTGGCGGTGGCGGCCGGTGTGGCGAACGAATTCGGCTGACCCAGAAGCCGGTACAGCGCGAATGATGCTAACGGCAGCGCCAGCGCAATCGTCGCCGCGATCCAGCGCTGGCGATTGCTCCCTATCATTGGCGCGAGTTGAACGCGAGATTCTTCCAGCAACCTGCGCTTGAGCTCTTGTTCCGCCTCGTGGAATTGTGCTTCCCGTATCGTGCCGTTGGCCAAGTCGGCCTGCAACTCTTGCAACTGCTCGCGATAAATTGGCAAGCTGGTGACGATCAGCGTTGCGACGGTGGATCTACGCAACAACGGCGGCAACAAAAAAGCTAACGCGATCGCAATGAAGGCCGCGACCGACGCGATGAACAGGGTCATGATTTCGTATGGGAAGTGTTGTTATGGGTGGAATGTTGCAGCAAGGCGTCGGCTTGCTCAAGTTCATCGCTGCTGAGGTTTTGAGTTATGACGAGCGTGCGGCGTTTTGCCATCTGCCGAAACAAGAATCCCAACCCGCCGATCAGCAGCAGGAACGGCGCGAGCCAAAGTAAGATGGTGTTGGATTGAACCGGTGGCCGATATAGAACAAAATCCCCGTAGCGCGCGACCATGTAGTCCTTGATTTGCCGATCGGTTTTGCCTGCCATAATTTGTTCGCGAATCTGGGTGCGTAAATCGATGGCGAGATCGGCATTCGAATCCGCAATAGTTTGATTTTGGCAGACCAGGCAGCGCAGTTCGTGTGCCATGCTTTTCACGCGCTGTTCCAATTCCGCGCTGAGCTTTGTCTCTTCCGCCGATGCCAGCATCGACAAAAAAAGACTCACCAGAACGACGAGCCGCCTCATCCTTGTAGCTTCTTCAGCAGTGGCACGATAATCGACTGGATCGTCTCCTGCGTCACCGGCCCGGTCTTCTTGTAACGGATCACGCCTAGCTTATCGATCACGAACGTTTCCGGCACGCCGTACACACCAAAATCAATGCCGACGCGACCGCTCTCGTCGAAGATCGACGCAGTATAAGGATTGCCCAACTGCTGTAGCCAATTCATTGCCGGTTCGCGCTTGTCTTTGTAGTTCAGGCCGTAGATCGGCGCCACGCCGGTCTTGGAAAATTCCACCAGCACGGGATGCTCGTCGCGGCACGCCACACACCACGACGCCCAAACATTCAAAATCCACACCTGGCCAAGCAATTGTTCCGTACCGATCATTTGCGCAGGCTTGTCCAACCGCGATAGGGAAAATACCGGTGCCGGTTTGCCGATGAGCGGAGAGGGCACCTCGCGCGGATCCAGGCTTAAGCCGCGACCTAAAAAAATCGCCAGGACAACAAAGATGCCCAACGGAATAAGAAACTTGCCCACGCCTTAGTCCCCTCGCCCCTCGGGGAGAGGGCTTGGGCCATGGGGGGGCAACGTACCTGAAACCCGCGCGTCTAAATTATTTTCCGCAAGCGGAGACAACGATTCCACGCTGCGTTTAGCCATCCTATAACGCCGATCGCTCAACGCCAAGAATCCACCCAGTGCCATCAACACACAGCCACCCCAAATCCAATTGATGAACGGCTTGTGATACACACGCACACTCCACGATCCACGGCTATCGGGAATCGGCTCACCGAGGGAGACATACAGATCGCGGGTAAAACCGACATCGATCGCCGCTTCCGTCATTACTTGGCCCATGGCGCGGTAACTGCGTTTTTCCGGATACATTTTCGTGACGACGGTGTCGCCACTTAACACTTCAAAGACTCCACGCGCCGCGACATAGTTCGGCCCCGGCACTTGGGTCGTGCCATTGAAGCGGAAGCGATAACCGCCGACATCCACCGTGTCGCCGATATTCATGCGCAAATCTTTTTCGGTTGCGTAACTATTCACCAAGGTCACGCCGATGATGAACACACCAACGCCCATATGCGCAATCGACATGCCCCAATAAGAACGAGGTAGGCTGGAGAGCCGCACCAATACGGGGTGGCCTAGGGCCATTGGGCCTTCAGGCAGTTGTTTGGCGCGCCCGAGGATATTAGTGATGCCGGCGGCGAACAGCCACACGCCCAACAACAAGCCGAATGCGATGAGCGGCGACCAGCGGCCCATGACAACGGGAAGGACGAGCGCCGTCACCACACTCACGCTAAACGCCCATTTCAGTCGCGCTGCCAGACTCGGAATTTCCTCCGCCTTCCAACGCGCCATGGGGCCAATACCCATCAGGAAAATCGCCGGCGCCATGAGCGGGAAAAACACCGCATCGAAGTAGGGCGGGCCGACGGAAATTTTGCCGAGATTCAACGCATCGAGAAACAGCGGATAAAGCGTGCCGAGTAACACCGAGGCCGCCGCGACAACCAGCAGAATATTATTAGTGAGCAGAAACGCCTCGCGCGACACCAAATCAAACTTTCCGCCCAGACCGACCTTGGGCGCGCGCCACGCGAACAGCGCCAATGAGCCGCCGATCACAATGACCAAAAACGCCAAAATGAAGACGCCACGTGTCGGATCGGTCGCGAACGCATGAACCGAAGTGATCACGCCGGAGCGTACTAAGAACGTGCCGAGCAGGGACAACGAAAACGCGAAGATCGCGAGCAACACCGTCCAGCTTTTGAAGCTTCCGCGCTTTTCCGTCGCCGCCAGGGAATGCATCAACGCAGTCCCAACCAGCCAGGGCATGAATGAGGCGTTCTCCACCGGATCCCAAAACCACCAGCCGCCCCAGCCCAATTCGTTATAAGCCCACCAACTGCCCAGCATGATGCCGATGGTGAGAAAACACCACGCCGCCGTGGTCCACGGGCGCGACCAGCGCGCCCACGCCGCGTCGAGTTGGCCGCTTAACAACGCAGCAATGGCAAACGCGAACGCGACGGAGAAGCCGACGTAGCCCATGTACAACATCGGCGGATGGATCACCATGCCGGGGTCTTGCAACAGCGGATTCAAATCGCGGCCGTCCATGGCTTGCGGCAACAGGCGCTCGAACGGATTGGAGGTCAGCAACATGAACAACAAAAATCCAATGCTCACCAACCCCATCACGCCCAACACGCGCGACACCATCGGCAGTGGGAGGGCACGACTAAAAACCGTCACCGCCAACATCCAACCGGACAGCATCAACGCCCAGAGCAACAACGAACCTTCGTGAGAACCCCAGGTCGCCGCGAAGCGATAGGTCACGGGTAAATGGGAATTGGAGTTACTCGCGACATTGACGACGGAAAAATCGTTCGTCACAAACGAATAGGCGAGGCAGCCGAACGCAATCACGACAAATACAAATTGCCCCTGGGCCGCCGGACGGGCCACCGCCATGAAGCGCGCGTTGCCGGTGTGCGCGCCGATCAAAGGCAGGGTGGATTGAACCAGCGCGATGCACAGCGCCACGATTAATGCGAAATGGCCGAGTTCAGGAATCATAGCCTCTCATTATAAAGGACTTATGCAAGCCTCACGTATATGCGCGCGGCTAAATGGTATCGCCGATGGCTTGGGAACGGCTCTGGGATTGCCTCCCAGGCCAATTGCCGGGACATTTAGCGTAACGGGAGATTGTCGAACTGTTTCCCGATCTTTAACCTATGATTTTTTCGGGCGTGATCTTGGTTGGCCCTGTGCCTTCAATCCTAACCTACACAGGACTCAATCCTTATAAAAAAAACGCTTCGCCGCCGCCAGCGTTATTGTCCCGACGCAGTGTCTGCGGATTTGAGGAGCCACAACGAGGTCACCTCCGCGGCGCGGGCGGCGTGCAAGGGATCGCTCGTATCTGCAGCGCGTGGATGCGAGGGCCGAATATCAATCCGCCCCTTGACCGCGAGGCCCGCGATTTCAATCCAGGAAAGTAATGCCGCTCGAGTGCGTAGATGCAAATGTTCCGCGAGGTCTGATAGTAGCAACCAGCCTTCACCACCGGGTTCTAGGTGCCCGGCAAGCCCAGTGAGAAATCCGCGCAGCATGCGGCTGTCGGGATCGTACACGGCGTGCTCTAGTGGCGAACTGGGTCGGGCGGGAACCCATGGCGGGTTGCAGACGATGAGTGGCGCGCGGCCTGGGGGAAACAGATTAGCTTCGACGATTTCTACTTTTTCTGCGTAGCCGAGGCGAGCAAGATTTTCCCGTGCGCAGGCAAGCGCGCGCGAATCTTGATCGGTGGCGATAACCTTCTGCATGCCGCGCCGCGCAAGTACCGCCGCCAACACGCCCGTGCCTGTGCCGATATCGAAAGCCAACGTCGTCGTCGGCAAGGGCGAGTCGTTTAGCAATTTCACATACTCGCCGCGCACCGGTGCAAACACGCCGTAATGCGGATGAATACGTCCACCGGTGGCGGGAATGTCGATGCCTTTTTTGCGCCATTCGTGGGCGCCGATAATGCCCAGCAGTTCGCGTAGCGATGCGACGAACGGGCCATCGGCCGCGCCATAGGCCTCGATGCATGCTTGCGTTACGTCTGGTGCGCGGCGCAGATCAATGCGGTAATCGTCTTCGAAGTTCAGCAGCAACATACCCAGGGTTCGTGCGCGTTGGGCTTGCGCTTGGCGATGTTGATTGAAGGCATCGATAGGCGATGCGGTAGGCTTATGTTTGTTCCGATCAACGCGGCGCGCGAGGGCCTGCAGCAGTTGCTTGGCATTCTGAAAATCACCGCGCCATAGCATGACTGTGCCTTCGCTGCCGAGGCGATAGGCCGCGTCAGCCGTCAGTTGGTCATCGGCAACGACGACGCGTTTCGGTGGCGCTACCGCGCTTTCCGAACGCCAGCGCGCGGAGCGTTCCGTGCCTGTTTCGGTCCAGCGGATAGTTGAGTCTTCGGTCATGACCTGGCAATTATGCCTTGAAGACGAATTGCTTTTCAGTATGTTATCTCGCCCTCAGGTATTGCTACGTGAAATAACCATGAAGTCTTGCGATGAAGTAAGTGCGAGAAACTTTGTCATTCCCGCGCAGGCGGGAATTGTGCGCCCGTGATGGCGCCAAAACAGCACGGTCGTGTTGTCCAAATATTGGAACGAGGCGCGGGCAGGATAAGAAGTTAAACTGATACCCGCGTCAAAGTGACTCGCGGTATACTTTGTTGCATGGTTGCTACGTTATTTCCGCTTCAATATTTGATTGCCACCTTGGCACTATGGCTTAATCGCCAGCAGCACGAGGTCATCGACTATTTGAAGGAAGAAAATCGCCTGTTGAAAGCCAAACTTGGCGATCGAAAAATCCAATTTACCGATGCTGAGCGCCGCCGTTTAGCGATCCGAGCCAAAGCGATTGGACGCAAACTTCTCGGGAAACTTGAAACCCCGGTAACACCCGATACCCTGCTGCGTTGGCACCGCGAGTTAGTCGCGCAGAAGTGGAACTTTGCCCATCGACGCGGCCCGGGCCGTCCACGAACCAAAAATGAAATCGTATCCCTTATTCTGCGCATGGCAGAGGAGAATCCGGGTTGGGGTTACACCCGAATTCTGGGCGCGTTAAGTAATTTAGGATTCAAAGTTGGCCGAGGCACGGTCGCCAATATTCTTCAAGAACATGGCATTGATCCCGCACCGTTACGACATAAGCGAACGCAGTGGTCGACGTTTCTCAAAGCCCACTGGAAGATCCTCATCGCTTCAGACTTCTTCAGTGTCGAAGTCTGGCGTTTAAGTGGCTTGACTACCTACTACATCTTGTTCTTCATCCAGCTTTCAACACGAACCATCAAGATTGCCGGCATCACAATCAATCCCGACGCCGTTTGGATGATGCAGATCGGCCGCAACATGACCGATGAAGAGAACGGTTTGCTCTAAGGTAAGCGAAAGCTAATCATCGACCGGGATACCAAATACTGCAAGGATTTTCGCGAACTACTCGAACATTCCGGCACGACGATTACTCGCTTACCGCCCCGATCGCCGAACCTCAATGCCTATGCTGAACGTTTTATCGGTTCCATCAAAGCGGAATGTCTCAATCGCCTAATTTTCTTTGGTGAGGCATCGTTACGCCGTGCACTGCGAGAATACACGGTTCACTATCATCATGAGCGGAATCATCAAGGCATGAATAATCAACGCTTGGATGCAGCGGCGAATGATGATTTCTACCAAAGCGGCAACGTAACAAATCGCGCCCGACTGGGCGGCATGCTGAATTACTATTATCGTCACAGTGCTTAGCCGTCGATACGGCGGCATGCGGTTCGCGATGTCAGTTGCATTTTTTAGGAGCAATTATTATGGTGTCAGGGGAAATCCTTGAGCGAACGCTCAGCAAAGCGGAAATCATCGCGCGGTTCGTTTCTCTTGAACAGGATCCACGCTTCCGCGATTTCAGTGGCAAAATCGAAGTCAACGAATACGGGGACCTGCTGACGAATGCCGCCAGCCGCCTTCATGTAGTGGTGAAAAAGCGCTTAGCTGCTTTTCTTGAACAATGCCTAGGTGGTGAGGCCATGACGGAAATGCCACTCGAGGTGCAAGTACGCAATACCAATGCAACCCGGCTTCGCGTGCCGGACATTGTTTGGTCCGCGGAAGCAGGTTTCTTTGACGGACCGCCCGATCTTAAAGTTTTGCCTCGCCCACCTGAGCTGTGCGTCGAGATAAAATCAGACAGCAACACGCTGAAGCATCTTCGTGAAAAACGCGATGAGCTGTTAGCTGCTGGCGCAAAAGAAGTTTGGTTTGTGTTTCCCGAAAGTCATCTTGTGGAGTTCTATGGGACTGAGGGGAAACGCGCCGTAACTCAGTTTATTGTCGATTTAACGGAATTCTGGCATTCATATTGACCCCATATTAAATTCGGTGCTCGACTTAATATTTGGACAGGACGGGGTAGGACATGATAGACCGTGATGAACAGAAAAAGCAATAAAAAACCCGCACTTAGGCGGGTTTTAGGACTTCTTGAGACGTCTTGAAACATGTTATTGGTGGTGCAAACCGGAACCGAACCCGCGTCCGCCATCCAAGCAAAAGTCCGTCCACAAGAACGCAGTCCATATTTTCGATCATTTGGCTGTTTTCGCGGACATTGGCCGGATAGACGGACATCCAGCTCCACCCGGTTTGCTATTGTCAGTGGTAACCAGTCGGCGTCCGAGATTGCGAACAGAAAGTTAAGGAGCTAGACAATGCACTTGCATTGACATGGTAAGGCGATTGCATTACTATGAGTGCTATCCACCCTTTAACCGGAGCGCGCCATGGCTGCGACCCTTGAAGTCGAATCCACCCTTACCGACCGTTACCAGACCACGGTGCCCGAAACAGTCCGCCGTGCCCTCAGGCTGGGCAAGCGGGACAAGATCCATTACACCATTCGCCCTGGCGGTGAGGTCCTGCTCACGCGAGCCGATGTATCCGAAGTAGACGACCCAGTGCTCGGGCAGTTCCTGGGCTTCCTGTCTCGCGACATCGCCAGCCATCCGGAACGCATCCAGGCTGTCGATGCCAACTTCGTGCAGCGCATCCAGTCGCTGGTCGGCGGCATTGAAGTCGATCTTGACGCCGCCTTGTCGGCAGATGATGAATGACCGGCGGCAAACCGGCGCCCTTGGTCGTTAACGGCTGGACGATCTTCGCCCACCCGCTGTTTCTCGCCCAGATTGAAGCGCTTACGCGGCAGGTCGAAGCATTCAAGCAAAAATATCCGGCCGGATACACAAAGAAGAACGCCAGCAAGCGGCTGGCAGCGATCACCAAACTGGCGTTTGAGGTGGTTCCTCAAGACCCGACACGCCCAGAGTACCGTCAAGGCAACACTCTGGGCGACGACCATAAGCACTGGTTCCGTGCTAAATTCTTTCAGCAATACCGATTGTTTTTTCGTTACCACGCACCAAGCAAGGTGATCGTATTTGCTTGGGTCAACGACGAGGACACCAAGCGCGCGTACGAGAGTAGCGATGACGCCTACCGTGTATTCCGCAAGATGCTGGAAAGTGGCCATCCACCAGACGACTGGAATCAGTTGCTGCTTGAGGCGCGCGCCGAAGGCGACCGCCTGAAGCGCGTCGCGGCAGGGATGACACAGGCGCAGCCCTGAATTGCGAGAACGCTTGGCTTCTTCATCCAACAGCGTTGTCATGGCTGCATTTGCCGTGGAGACAAAAATGCACTACCCCGTGATGACCGAAAAGCAACTGGCCACGCGCTGGAAAATCAGCGTGAAAACACTCCGGCGCTGGCGTCTGGACATGGCTGGCCCTGTCTGGCGAAAACTGTTTCGCTACGTCAGGTACCACGACAGCGACGTCCTGGACTTTGAGCGTCAAAGTGCGCAGCACTGGATGGGATTTCTTGGTCGTGACGAGAGCGCGCCGATTATTCTGGCATCCGAAACCATTGGCAGTGATTCAAGCAGAGGCGATAAGGATGCCGAGTCCGATACGGGTTCGCTGTACCTGACCGGCAAGGAAGTTGCTGCCATCACCGGTCTGCCCGCCCATCTGTTTGCGGATCGGGAGGAGCGAGACAGTAAACGAATTCCTTACCTGGCCCTGGTGGGCAACGTGCGGTACAACCTTGAGGAAATCTTGCGATGGGAGCTGGCAAGCAGCACACCGGGCATTACTCATGCCCCTGTGGCGCCAATTCCAGCTATAGCTGCAAATGAGTCCCAGGTGAGCACGCCAATGCGCACGCCACGCTGGCACGAAATAATTGAGGAACAGGCTGGAGAGCGGCGTAATTCCCTACCGTAGCCTGAACAGGTGTCCGTGGTTTCGGCCAGTTTAGGCCTATTTCGGCCATTTGTCCGTGAATGGTGGAACACGGAACCGAACCCGCGTCCGCAATCAGTACCAGATAGTAACGCCTAGGCCTTGAGTCCCTCGATTCGAGGACTTGGACACTTCGATCACTTGCTTAGGCACAAGCAATGGCGCATAATATCATCATTTTGATGATGTAAACCGCCTGCCAATGTGCGATCAAACTTTCGATTTCGGTCTTACCGTCGCCTGTCGTCGATGAGGAGCGCCTAACCATGCATCCCCAACGCGTCGAGAGCTTGAGCCATGCTCAGCGGGAGCGGCTGGCTTACATCGATTTCCGCCTCTACTTCATGGGTGAAATCGGCCGCCCTGACTTGGCGAACCGCTTTGGGGTGGCTCCTGCCGGTGCGACGCGCGATCTGGCCCTGTACCGGGAAATCGCGCCACACAACATCGAGTTCGACGGCAGCAACAAAATCTACCGCATCGGCAAGACGTTCTCTCCGATCTTCGAGCACGCGACGCAGCGTGTCTTGTCGGCGCTCGCTCTTGGGTTTGGCGATGGGGTGAATATCGACTCGCAGCCGCTGCTGCCCTGCGAGTCCCCCGCAGCTCTGAGCAGCCCACGGATGGACGTACTGGCCCCGATCTGCCGTGCCATCCATGCCAAGCGCTCGGTGGCGATTCGCTACCACTCGATGACCAACGGCGAGTCCGAGCGGGTCATCGTTCCCTTTGCGCTAGTAGACACCGGCCTGCGCTGGCACGTCCGGGCCTTTGATCGAAAGAGCAGCGCGTTCCGTGACTTCGTCGTCACCCGCATCGACGCGCCGACCTTGGTTGCTGAGGAACCCAAGGCCAACGAGCGCCCTGACAACGACATTCAGTGGACACGGATCGTGGAGTTGGACTTGGTGCCGCACCCGCGCTTCGCCCGGCCCGAGATCATCAGGATGGACTACGGGATGACCGACGGCTCGATCCGGATGCGAGTCCGTGCGGCGGTCGCTGGCTACATGCTGCTGCGCTGGAGCGTTGACGCATCGCCCGATCACAGCCTCAAGGAAGAACAGTACCGCCTGTGGCTCAGCGACCCGTTGGCCTTGTATGGGGTGGAGAACGCCAAGCTCGCGCCAGGGTATCGCGCTCCGGCAGCGCAAGCGAAGAAATGATTGGAAAGACAGAACACAATGGCCAAGACACTTGAAGCGCACGACAAGCTGATCCGGGAGATTTTCGAGGGCAGCTACCAGTTCGAAATTCCGGACTACCAGCGCCCCTACGCCTGGACGACCGAGCAAGCTGAGGAGCTGTTCAATGACCTCGTGTTGGCGATGCAGGATGCGCGCACCTCCGGCGCAACCAGCCAATATTTCTTGGGCAGCATCGTTCTCATCAAGAACGACAGGGAGCCGAAGTCATCGGTGCTAGACGGCCAGCAGCGCCTGAGTACGCTAACGATGCTGTTCGCCGTGCTGCGCGCGGTGATGACCGATGCCGCCGACGAGATCACCGACTTCCTCTACAAAAAGGGCAAGGTCAGCCTGGGCGAGACGAACGAGTACCGCCTGATTGCCCGCGAAGAAGACGCTGACTTCTTCCGCACTTTCATTCAGGAGCCTGGAGGCATTTCCCGCTTGGTTGCCAGCACGGACAAGCTGGAAGACAGCCGACTGCGCTTCAGTGAGAACGCCACCCTGCTGCTGGACAAGGCGACCGCTTTGTCCAATGCCGAGCGCGATGCCCTGTGGAAGTTTCTCGCCAACGACTGCTCGCTGGTTGTGATCTTCAAGCCCGACCTCGAGGCGGCGTATCGCATCTTCTCGGTGCTGAACAACCGAGGCCTCGACCTCGCACCCATCGACATCATCAAAGCCACCGTACTGGGTTCTATCCGCACCATTGTAGGTGACGCCAAGAGCCGCGTTTACGCCAAAGAGTGGAGCCGCATCGAGAGCACGCTGGGGCGCGATGCCTTCGGCGACCTGTTCGTCCACATCCGCACGATCTACGCCAAGCAAAAGCAGCGGGCCACGCTGGTCAAGGAATTTCAGGATCACGTCACCGTGTACAGGACGCCGATTGACTTGGTCGACAAGGTCATCAAGCTCTATGCCGAGGTCTGGGACTTTGTGCGCGATGCCGACTTTGAGGCCACCGAGCTGGCCGAGACCGTCAACGATTACCTGTCGTGGTTGAACCGGGTCGACTTCAAAGATTGGGTGCCCCCGGCTCTGGTCTATTTCAAGCGCTTCCGTCAGCGGCCCAAGTTGCTGGCCGGATCTTTCAAGACGCTCGAACGGCTGACCTATTTCATGCTCGTCACCAAGGTGGGAATCAACGAGCGCATCGAAACCTACGCCGATCTCACCAAGGAGATCGAACCTGATGCATCCGACGGCGATCTGGCTGCATTAGAGACACTCGCACTTACGGACAAGCAAAAGCGCGAGTTTCTCGCCGCACTCGATGGCGACATCTACCGCCGATTGCCCAAGGCGCGTATGGCGCTGATGCTGCGCCTCGAAGCGCTGGTCAGCGCCGGCAGCAAGAAGCAGGCGTTTGACCACCTGTCGCTAGAGCACGTCCTGCCGCAGACGCCGCCTGCTGCGTCCGAGTGGATCAAGTGGTTCCCCGATGAAGATGAGCGTGACGACTGCACTCACCGACCGGCCAATCTGGTTCCGCTGCACGTTCGCAATAACCCGGCCGCCAGTAACTACGACTTCGGCACGAAGAAGAACGTGTACTTCAAGGGCAAAGGCACGGCGTCGCCCTTTATCCTGACGCAGGAAGTCCGGTCAGAGGGCGAATGGACACCGGCGATGCTGGAGGGCCGGCATAAACGCCTCGTTGGTGTTCTTGAGAACCACTGGGAACTCACCATCACCGAAACTGGAACTACTGACCAACAGGCGGTCAATCTACCAACCGCGCAGGGATAAGAACATGGCACTGAACGACACAAACAAGAACGGCGGCAACCTCGGATTCGAGGCCGAGATGTTCAAAGCAGCCGACAAGCTGCGCGGCAATATGGAGCCGTCCGACTACAAGCACGTCGCGCTCGGACTCATCTTCCTGAAGTACATCTCGGACGCTTTCGAGGCACGGCACAAAGCGCTGTTGGCAGAAGATCCACAGGCGGCCGAGGACAAGGACGAGTACCTTGCCGACAACGTTTTCTGGGTGCCGAAGGACGCTCGTTGGTCGCACCTGCAGGCCAACGCCAAGCTGCCGACCATCGGCACCTTGATCGATGACGCGATGCGCGCCATTGAAAAGGACAACGAGTCGCTCAAGGGTGTGCTGCCCAAAGACTACGCCCGGCCAGCGCTCAACAAGGTAATGCTCGGCGAACTGATCGATCTGATCTCTGGCATCGCCCTCAATGAAGAAGGCCACGCATCTCGCGACATCCTGGGGCGTGTGTACGAATATTTCCTTGGCCAGTTCGCGGGTGCTGAAGGCAAGCGCGGCGGCGAGTTCTACACGCCACGTTCAGTTGTGAGGGTGCTGGTTGAAATGCTAGAGCCCTACCAAGGCCGTATCTATGACCCCTGCTGCGGCTCGGGCGGAATGTTCGTGCAGTCCGAAAAGTTCGTGCAGGAGCACGGCGGCCGCATTGGCGACATTGCCATCTACGGCCAGGAATCGAACTACGTGACGTGGCGGCTAGCCAAGATGAACCTCGCGGTGCGCGGCATCGACTCGGACATTCGCTGGAACAACGAAGGTAGCTTCCACAAGGACGAACTGCGCGACCTCAAGGCCGACTACATCCTCGCCAATCCGCCGTTCAACATTTCGGACTGGGGCGGCGACCGCCTGCGCGAAGACGTGCGCTGGAAGTTCGGCGCGCCCCCAGTGGGCAACGCCAACTATGCGTGGCTGCAGCACATCGTTCATCACCTTGCGCCGAATGGCACGGCTGGCGTGGTGTTGGCCAACGGCTCGATGTCCTCGACGCAGTCTGGCGAGGGCGACATTCGCCGCGAGATGGTCGAGAAGGACGTCGTGGATTGCATGGTGGCCCTGCCGGGCCAGCTCTTCTACTCGACGCAGATCCCCGCCTGCCTGTGGTTCCTGGCCCGCAACAAGAATCCGGGCAACGGGTGGCGTGACCGGCGCGGTGAGGTACTTTTTATTGATGCGCGCAAGCTGGGCGCGCTGGTGGACCGTACACGACGTGAACTCTCCGATTCGGAAATTCAGAAAATTGCAGATACGTACCACGCGTGGCGCGGTGAGCCAAACTTGAGCGCTTACGCTGATGTGCCGGGATTCTGCAAATCTGCCACTCTCAATGAAATTCAACAGCATGGCTACACATTAACACCGGGACGTTTTGTCGGTGCGACTGAGGCAGAGATCGACGATCTAACTTTCGAAGACAGGTTCTCATTATTGCGGGAAACCCTGAACGCTCAATTTGATGAGAGTGCCGAGTTAAGAGAAAAGATCAAGCAAGCGATGACTCGAGTGCAGGCAAAATGACAAATAGCACTCTTACCAACTACGTGGAGCTGCAACGCGGC
The DNA here is from genome assembly GCA_046598945.1 of Burkholderiales bacterium. Taxonomy (GTDB): domain Bacteria; phylum Pseudomonadota; class Gammaproteobacteria; order Burkholderiales; family JALYOK01; genus JALYOK01. The sequence goes on from JBKJHT010000032.1 coordinate 15,691, forward strand.
AACACTTATAAAAGTGCGCTTCTTGGACAGCCAGGCCCCTATCTTCTTGGTTTGGGATCTATCGCTCGCAACGGCGGATTCAAGGGCGATAATCTCAAAACATACGGCGGCCATTCTGATCAAAGAATCCTACTTGAGCCGGGCGATATCTATGTTTCGCTCAAGGATGTAACCCAGTCTGCAGATCTACTTGGTGCCGTCTCTCGCGTCCCGCGATACGTTGGACAAGGCAGACTAACGCAAGACACCGTAAAGCTGGTGTTCAAACAGGCTGACGCCCCCAAAGACTACATCTATTGGCTGCTACGTACGCCAGAGTACCGCGCATACTGCAGATCGCACGCGACCGGAACTACAAATCTCGGACTTGCCCGCGACGACTTCTTCGCCTTTCCGGTTCCTGACATCACGCCAGAACGTGCCTGGCTAGTGAATTTGGTGCAGTTGGTCGAGGATGCAATCAATGTAAATCGTCTAGCGAGTCAGACGCTTGAGGCTATGGCACGCATCTTGTTCAAAGACTGGTTCATTGACTTTGGCCCCGTGCGCGCAAAGATGGAAGGCCTTCTGCCGCCCGGACTGAGCCCCGATGTTGCTCGGCTGTTCCCTGATGCGTTGACCGATGCTGGATTCCCTCTTGAATGGAAGCCGTCGGTCATTGGGGATGAAGTAAAAGTCAGCGGAGGAACAACACCAAGTACAAAAGAACCGAGCTATTGGGACGGCGGAGTGCATAACTGGGTAACTCCAAAAGATCTGTCAAAACTTGCCGCACCTGTATTGACCGCGACTGATCGAAAGATTACTGACAAGGGTCTTGCCAAAATCGGATCTGGGTTGCTTTCGAAAGGAACAGTGCTGCTGTCATCTCGGGCGCCAATAGGCTACTTGGCAATTGCTGAGGTTCCAACTGCAATCAATCAGGGCTTTATCGCGATGAACTGCGATAAGTCACTCCCGAATCTCTTCGTACTCTTTTGGTGCAAAGAGCGGATGGACTTGATTCTTGGAAATGCCAACGGCTCTACGTTCCTGGAAATTAGCAAATCCAATTTTAGGCCAATCCCTGTGGTGGTGCCCCCACGATCCATTCTGGAAGCCTTCACTTCTGCGGTGGAGCCCCTATACCAAGGAATCGTGTCTAACCTACGGGAGACCAACGAGCTTATGGTGTTGCGTGATCTGCTACTTCCACAACTCATTTCCGGGGATATCTCCGTAGATAGCAAGTGGTCAATCGAGGGAGCATCGGAGTGACCTTGGATTGGTGTCCCGGCATCCGCGAGGCTTGCTCGCATTGGCGCGACGCGCCAATGCTGCAGCAGACCTTCGAGGAGTTGGAACGGGCACTGGCCGAGGATAACGACGCCTGCATAGACTCGGCCAAAGCCATCGTCGAGGTGGTTTGCCAGATTATTCTGCAGGAGTTGGATTCGCCGTCGAACCCTGTGCGTCCTGTCGAGGCGCTGCCGACGTTCGGTGCGTGGATGAGCGCAGCCGTTCGGGCGCTGAAGCTAGGTGACGTCAGGCATACCGGATTCCAGAAGCTGGTGTCACAGCACAAGAAGCTCACGGACGCGCTCGGCGAATTGCGCAACGACGCCGGGACGGCCAGCCACGGGCGCGAGGGCTTTCTGCAGCGCCTGTCGGTCCATCACCACCGCTCGGCCGTGTTGTCGGCCGACGCCATCGTCACGTTCTTGCATCAAGCCTATCTGGAAGCAGAGCTGGACTTGGTGCGAACACGCGAACCCTACGAGCGTTTCGACCACCTACACCGAATGGTCGATTCGCAGGTCTCATTGCAGGCCGATGTCGACGAGGAAGGCTTTTTGGCGGTGGACGTGACGCCTATGTCGAGGCGTTGAACGCTGCGCGCGGAGCTCCTGCTCCAGTGGTGGAGCAAGACGGAGAACAAGGAGAAGAATGATGGCGTTTTTGTCAGAGGCCGCCGTTGAGCTGGCACTACTAGAGCAATTGCGGGGGCTGGGATACAGCATCGAGCAAGAGGAAAACATCGGCCCTGATGGCCACCGCCCTGAGCGCGAAAGCCATGATGAGGTGGTGCTGAAGAAGCGCTTTGAGAACGCCGTTGCGTTGCTCAACCCGGGGCTGCCTTTGGAGGCGCGGCAGGATGCCATTCGCAAAGTGATGCAGTTCGAGCTGCCGTCGCTTCTCGAAGAGAACCGCCGCATCCACAGGCTTATCACAGAGGGTGTCGATGTCGAGTACTACGCCGACGATGGAACGCTGACAGCGGGCAAGGTTTCGCTTATCAACTTCGAGCAGCCCGAGCAGAACGATTGGTTGGCAGTCAGCCAGTTCGTGGTGATCGCCGGGCAGTACAACCGCCGTCCAGACGTGGTGGTTTTCGTGAACGGGTTACCGCTCGGTGTGATCGAGTTGAAGGCACCGGGGAGTGGCAACGCGACGTTGGTCGGGGCATTCAACCAGCTGCAGACCTACAAAAAGCAGATTCCGGCACTGTTCAACCTCAATGCTCTGCTGGTGACATCGGACGGAATCACTGCCCGGGTCGGCTCACTCACCGCCGACCTTGAGCGATTCATGCCGTGGCGCACGACCGACGGCAAGGACGTTGCACCGAAGGGTGCGCCTGAACTCTCCACCCTGATTGAAGGCGTTTTTCATCAGCGCCGCCTGCTCGACTTGCTTTGCTACTTCACGGTCTTCGGGGAGGCAGGCTCAGGCTTGGCAAAGATCATTGCGGGCTATCACCAGTTCCACGCGGTGCAGCACGCCGTCAACAGCACTGTGACCGCATCCGCCCCTGGCGGCAATCAGCGTGTCGGCGTGATTTGGCACACGCAGGGCTCCGGCAAAAGCCTGCTAATGGCTTTCTACGCTGGGCAATTGGTCAAACACCCGGCGATGGCCAACCCAACGCTGGTGGTGTTAACTGACCGGAACGACCTCGACGATCAACTGTTCGCCACCTTTTCGATGTGCCGCGACTTGATTCGCCAGACGCCGGTGCAGGCAGACAGCCGCGAGGACTTGCAGAAGCATTTGGCGCGCGCATCCGGCGGCGTGATTTTCACCACCCTGCAGAAATTTGGCGAGACCAGCCAAGCGCTGACTGATCGTCGCAATGTGATCGTGATTGCGGATGAGGCCCACCGCAGCCAGTACGGCTTTAAAGCCAAGGTGGACGCGAAGACCGGCGAGATTTCCTACGGCTTCGCCAAGTACATGCGCGACGCCCTGCCCAACGCGTCGTTCATTGGCTTTACGGGAACGCCCATCGAAGCCGATGACGTGAACACCCCGGCCGTGTTCGGCAACTACATCGACATCTACGACATCAGCCGAGCCGTCGAGGACGGCGCAACCGTGCCGATCTACTACGAGTCGCGGCTGGCCCGCATTGAGCTGGATGAAGACGAGAAGCCCAAGATCGATGCCGAGGTGAATGAACTCACGGAGGATGACCCGGAAGCTGACCAGGAGCGTTTCAAGAAGAAGTGGTCGACGGTCGAAGCCTTGGTGGGCAGTGACAAGCGGCTCGCCTTGGTGGCCAAGGACATGGTCACCCACTTTGAGGATCGCGTGGCGGCTCTGGACGGGAAGGCGATGGTGGTGTGTATGAGCCGTCGCATCTGCGTGAAGCTGTACGACGAGATCGTCAAGTTGCGCCCAGACTGGCACAGCACCGATGACAACGCCGGTTCGGTCAAGATCGTGATGACGGGCGCGTTGAGCGACCCACAAGAGTGGCAGCAGCACATCGGCAACAAGGCGAGGCGCGATCTGTTGGCCAAGCGTGCCCGTGACCCCAAAGACCCGCTCAAGCTGGTGATCGTTCGGGATATGTGGCTCACAGGCTTTGACGCACCGTGTATGCACACGATGTACGTGGACAAGCCGATGCAAGGGCACGGTCTGATGCAGGCGATTGCCCGAGTGAACCGCGTGTTCCGCGACAAGCCTGCAGGGCTGATCGTGGACTACATCGGCATCGCGCAGAACCTCAAGTCAGCCCTGCTACAATATTCGAAGAACGACCAAGAGAACACCGGCGTCGATGAAGCGCAGGCCATCGCGGTGATGATGGAGAAGTACGAGGTGGTGCGGGATATGTACCACGGCTTCGACTACGCATCGGCAATGACCGGGACGCCGCTGGAACGCTTGGCAATGATGGCCGGTGCCATCGAGTGGATTCTCGATCTGCAGCAAAAGCTGGCGGCGAAGGAAAAGACCAAGGACGGCAAGAAGGACGCGCATCGTCGCTATCAGGATGCGGTGCTGGCGCTCTCCAAGGCGTTCTCTCTGGCTTCTGCCTCCGACGAGGCCCGCGATATCCGGGAGGAAGTTGGCTTCTTCCAGGCCATTCGTGCCGCGCTAGTCAAATCCAGTACGGGTTCTGGTGTGACCCAGCAGGAGCGGGAGCTGGCCATCCAGCAAATCGTGAGCCGCGCTGTGGTGTCGACCGAGATCGTCGACATCCTGGCCGCTGCTGGCATCAAGAGCCCCGACATTTCCATCCTGTCCGACGAATTCCTGGCTGAAGTTCAGCAGATGGAGCGCAAGAACCTCGCGCTGGAGGCGTTGCGCAAACTGATCAACGACGGCATCCGTTCGCGGAGCAAGGCCAACGTCGTGCAAACCAAGGCTTTCTCGGAACGGCTGGAGGATGCGGTGGCGCGTTACCACGCCAATGCGATCACAACCGCCGAAGTGCTGCAGGAACTGATCCGGTTGGCCAAGGACATCCGGGCCGCGCGCCAGCGCGGTGAAGAGCAAGGTTTGTCCGAGGATGAAATTGCCTTCTACGACGCGTTGGCCGAGAACGAAAGCGCCATTCAAATGATGGGTGACGACAAGCTGAAACTTATCGCCCACGAGTTGCTGGTGAGCCTGCGGGAAAACGTGTCGGTCGATTGGGCGCACCGAGATTCAGCCCGTGCGCGGATGCGGGTGCTGGTCAAACGCATTCTGCGCAAGTATGGCTATCCGCCTGATTTGCAAGACGCGGCCGTACAGACCGTGTTGCAGCAGGCCGAGGCGTTGTCGTCGGGATGGAGCATTGGGCGAGGGGCTACAGGTGGAGCCGCATGATGGAAAAGGTTCGCAAGGAGCGCATCCTCATCCTCGCAAAGACCTACCCTTCGCCCAGCGCACAGTACGTCGAGACATCGTGCGTTGCGGGCATCAGCCAGGATGGCGCAATGCGCCGTCTCTTCCCGGTGCCGTTCCGGATGATCGAAGACGGACAGCAGTTCAGGAAGTGGCAGTGGATCGACGTGCGCGTCTAGAAGGCCAATAAGGATCACCGGCCGGAGAGCCACAAGCTTTACGTCGACACGATTGAGTGCGGAGATCGGATCGACACGAAGAAGGAATGGGCCCTCCGCTGGGAATGGCTGGACAAAATTCCGTCGTTCGATAGCTTCGTTTCCCTCGACGCAGGACGCCTGAGCGACAAACTGTCAATCGCGCTCCTGCGGCCGAAAAGGCTGCTCGGGCTTGAGATCACAAAGGCCCGGAACCAGGAATGGACGGAGGACGAAAAAGAGAAGCTGATGCGGGAGCAGATGCAAGGTGATCTGTTCTCCGAGGCGGACGCGAAACGGCAGGTGAAGGAGCTGCGCAAGGTGCCGTTCGACTTCCACTACCGGTACGTTTGCGACACCCCAGAAGGTGAGATGGAGCACCGGCACAAGATTGTCGATTGGGAAGCCGGGGCGCTGTTCTGGAAGTGCCGCGAGAGTCACGGCACGGATTGGGAGAAGCCGTTTCGCGCCAAGCTGGAGGAAGACCTTGGCGCAAAAGACTTGATGTTCCTGATGGGCAATCAGCACCGGTTCCAAGACCAGTGGCTGATCATCAGCTTGGTCTACCCGCCTAAGCGAAAGCCAGTCGAAGTGAGGCAGGGCTCGCTGTTTTAGCGTTCGCAGCCTTGATGTGTTCGACGTCCGCACCGCACGCATCCCGAACGGCGTTAGCCACCATCGAACGGTGGCAGAAGTTGAAATCGGCCTCGTAGCAGAGCAGCGCACAGTTCGAGGAGGCGGCCAACTCCGAGAGCTCGTCGATGGCTGCTTTCTGCGTCTTGAGATGCTTCAGGAAACCGTCGGTATAGCGCTTCCAGTTGCCGTCTTCCCGGTAGCGATCACGCACCACCTTCGGGCAACCCAGAGCGACCATGTGCACGTACTCGAGGCCGGAAAGGTTCAGGACGCTGGCCAGCGCCTTCTTCGAAAACCCAGGCTTGCGCGACAGGGGCAGCTCGCGGATGTCCACGACCGTCTCGATGCCTTGCTCAGCGAGCAGCGACATGAACGCGTCGATGTCCAGTCCTTCGTAGCCTATGGTGAAAACAGTCATTAATTGAGCCCCTCTAAACAGTGATTTTACCGGAGGATGCAGACCTCTGGCGAGGACTGATATCATTAAAGGTTTGCCCGGCACAGCATTGCCGTTACGGCAGCGATCCGTGGTCTGGCTCGTCAGTCCCGCAGCTATCGCAACAGTGCCACTTCGCACGATCTGCGAGCCACGAGCCCCGGCAGGACCCTCCCCCCGCCGTTAACCCAGCGCAGCAACTCACGTGCCGCGCCCTCCCAGTCCCGCTGGTTGATGCGCCGCCGTAGCGTCGACGTCTGCAGCCGCCCCGCGCCAAGGTTGAAGGTGAAGTCCACGATGGCCGAAAGTCGCCTTTCGGGCTCGGCAGCAAGCACCGGGCAGTAGCGCAGCGTCCCCGCGAGCGCGGTCTGCAGGTCACGCGCCAGATAGACCTCGGCTTCAGTTTCGTTGATCGGCGGGTGCTTCGGCTCGCACAGATGGCCGTAGCCAATCGTCCAGTAGCCCGCTGGGCAAGATGTACGGATGTGCGCGTCCAGGATCGACCTTCGGCACGCGATGGAAGCCCTCGATTCGCTTGGCCAGCCTGATGGCCGTTTTCGGCGCTTCCATCACGACCGCACCCGATCAAACACACGCCCCAGGAACCAGAAGTTCAGCACCCCGGCCCACAAGGCCTGGTCGGACTCTGTCCACGCGTGCAGGATTGCCACGCCCCACCCAGCGCCAGCGATAACCGCAGCCGCGAACGCCGCCGTTTTGGCAGCGCAGTACAGCGCCATGAACCAGTATGTGATTACGGGCCGTGAAACACTTTTTCCGCGGGCAGCGTGTCCACTTTGCCGCGGTCGTTGAAGTCGTAGACGACGCGCCCGGTATCGAGCCAGCGCGGCGTAACCGTAGAACTTCGCATTGGATAGAGGGCTGAAACGAAATCCGCGGTGCGCTCGATCATGGCGTACCCGTTTCCGAGCAAGCACAAATTTACCATCATGGCCTCGCGAAACTCCACGCTGGTCATATCCCTTGGGGTCGAAAAAAAAGGCGCTTTCTTCGCCCTGTATTTCTTCAAGTCCGCCGGTTGCCTTGCGCAAGCTGCTTTTACCCATTTGCAAACGTCTATCTTGCCGGCAATAACTTCTTTTGCGTATTTGTCGGCAAGCGCTGAATAATCTCTACTCCCCAAGGTGGGCGAACTTGCTCGACACAACTTCCTCGCTTACCTGGATGCGAGTGCGGGAAGCCGGGCTGAATCCTAGATCGCCTGCGGCTTTTAGCATCATCTCGGCCTGCCTGCTTACAATACCTAAGTAGGGCGAGGGTACCGGAAAGCCGCTTGTCGGCGATGTAACCAGCAACCCGCTTTTCGCTAAACTTTTCGCTGCTTGTCGATGTGTATCTTCGGCAATTACCCAGATTACCAACAGAGCGCTGTCCAGATGCTTCAGCAGCCCTCGTGGCGAATGTTCAATCGCATAACGCCATCCGGCTTGCTGCGCTTCGGTTAGCCACGCGGGAGGAATATTTAAATCCCCGATAGGCTTTGGTTCGTTTTTAGGCAACGGCCTGCGACCAGGGTTTCCTGAAACTATCTTTAGATGGGTAGGCTTTGGTTTAGGGCCGGGCATAATGGGCTCCACGCTTTGACATCATCGAAATCACGGTTGAAACTATGAATTCCGTCGAAAAATGTTTTGTAATGGTTGAAAATCGGCTCGCCGAAGGTAATCGTTGTTTGCTCGGTGCGCGGGTTTGTGTTTATGTTCGCGCTCGATTCGATTGCAAATGAAAAATCCGCCCCGCATCCGGCAAAAACCTTACTATGGTTTCTGAAAATCGCCAGCCTTCCGCCATACTGCCGACTTAGCTTTATCATGGCTTGGTGTACGGCACCGTATTGGCTCGGGAATATCTCACCACAATAGGCATCCAAACGGCCAATTTTTCCTTCGGCCAGCCATACGGCGAGCATATCTACATCGGGCTGAGCCATGCACCAAGTCGAAAGCAGCACATAATCAAGTCTGGACTGCTTTAAAATATGCGCGAGGAACGATAACGCGTCAATATCCCCGCCGGAAATAACGTGGTAACTGCACTCGGTATCGAGCG
>JBKJHT010000037.1:0-3691 GCA_046598945.1 Burkholderiales bacterium
GCAAGCAGAAATGGATAGAGCTAAAGCCGCGCTTGTCGCTCACGCCACCCATACAGCTAACGAATAGCGGAATTAACCGGCTGGCGCGGCTTTATCGCGCCAGTCCGAGTTGAATGACAAGTTTAATTCGACCCTGGCTCCTTTAGCTTGTAAAGTTGATTGAGCAGCTTCGCGCAAAAGGCGTCGGATTTAGTAGTCTGGCCGAAAGCATTGAAACCAGGGCTGCGGGCGGTCGCCTGGTGACACACATTTTCGCGGCGCTCGCCGAGTTTGAGCGGGATTTAATTCGTGAGCGCACGCGGAGCGGACTTGCTGCCGCGCGGGCGCAGGGGTGGGCGTAAAGCGCTTCCAAAGGACAAGATCAAAGTGCTCCACTCTTTATGGGATAGTAAAGAATTTACGGTCGAGCAGATTAGCCAGCAATTAGGAATTCATCGCTCTACTCTGTTCAAATATGCGAAGTTGCGTGAAGGAGAATGATTTGATTCCGTGCGGCAACTGCCAACGGTCGCGATCAAAGCACGACCAGCACCATTCGCTGAACAGCGGGCTTGTAGCGAGCCCTTTCACATCCAAGGTAGCGGCTTGCATAAAGAAGCGGCATGGCCATTTCAATTCCATCCAGAAGCAATTGCAAAATGCGGCGGCTATTTGCCCAAAGAAGAAAAAACATGAGTGAAGCGAAAATAGTATGACGATGCGCCGCCGTTAAATATCTCACGCGGAATTCGACCGCGCCAGCGCGCGGTCACGCATAGAGCCCGCTACGCTCGCGATCGCGCATGCTGTATTGGTCAAAGGGGAAATACAAATCGATATCGCACGAAAGACAAAAAAACGCGCGCTTGGATTAGTGAGGCTGTCGGTAAGTTTATGCGCTGCGTTGAAGAAGCCGAGCGCTTGCCTTTGCCGCCCGGCTGGGAGACTGATACGGTGTCTTTACCGCCCGATTTGTGGCCCCAGGTTCGCAAGCTGGAACGTGCGGCGCGGGCGAGATTGAAGAAAGTGGCCGCTAAAAAGTGATTTCGTGAAAACCCAATAAAGGGATATGAAGAGATGGCTAAAGCGAAGCTCGAAAATCTGACCCTAAATCGCTACCCGAAATTTCCGTAGCTCTTTAACCGTCTCAACCAGCCCCTGGTTGAGCAGTGTATCCAGGTATTCATCAGCGGTCTTTGGCGGATTTTGCAAGCTCCGGCGATGGTTTGCAGCAGCCTCTATGATCTTCGCGACATGAAGATCAATTTGATGCGCAATAAATTCGTCCGGATGCTGCGCCTCTATATCTAGCGGCGCCAGGGCGCTTGTCGGAAAGTCTTTTAGATTGAACGTAACAATCTGGCTTGCGCCACTTTTAATCGCTGCTGCAACTACATGGCGATCACCTGGGTCAGGTAGCGTAATCGTCTCAATGAGTGACTCGTGGCCGGTGACCAGGCAATCCCGAACATGTGAGTTCATCATGTCACGGGTTCGCTCAAGCTGTTTACGCTTCAAATCAGAGCGATTTTTCAGTACGCTCTGCATCCACTCTTCGTGAATCTCGTTTGTCCAGCGCGCACGGAAAAGGTCTGTGAGCGCAAGCCACATCAAGAAATCACGCAGCGGGGCAGGGTAGAGCACGCATGCATCGTAGACAACGGTGAAATTGCTCGACAATCAGTACCCCATGCCGAGTTCTTGGGCTTGCGCAGCCAGTTCCCCAAGTGTATTTTCCCGCGCCAAGTCGATCGCGGTTTTGTAATTCATCACGTCCTGGTAACGAATGCGCCTGTGCGTGCCGACCTTCCGGTAGGGTATTTTGCCAGATTCGATCAGATCCACGAGAAACGGCCGAGACACGTTCAAAATATCGGCAGCGTCCTGGGTCGTCAGCTCAGCGTGGACCGGGATCAGACTCACAGCGTTGCCTTGAGCCATCTCAGCCAGAATGTCGAGAAGCATGCGCATAGCCGTTGCTGGCACCTTTACCGCTTCGTGCTCGCCCTTGGCATCGACGATGCATATCTCTTGCGTTTCAGCCTTGCTCTTCATATAGAGAGACAAGGCCCTGCTACTTTCTTTCGCCAGGCCGATTTCTTCGTCAGAAGGCAGCGATGGAATCGCATGCGTAGCCATTGTTTTCTCCAAAATTAACTTTCACAGCTTTCTAAAGATATCTTACGGATCCTCATTGACCATCATAGCCATCAATCAAAATAAACGCAATATACGAAACAAGCGAAATTTGATGTTTGTCTGCGGCGGGAGCTGGCCTGTGTCAGCTTTCGAGTGTTGAGCAGCCATTCGGAAATGCCACCCGACCGGCAAGTGATCAGCCCTAAGCGGACGGTCAATCAGGTACCGCTGGGTGCCAGCCCCGTCACACGCTTAGCGTACAATTTTTTCCGTTTTCTAAGACGCCCCCCAATCACCTAAATCGAGGATAAGTAGAAGTCATGTCTTCGACTTCGTTATCGTCATCGGGAAATTCGGCACAAATTATGGTAAGCGTTTTGCCATAGTCACCAAGTCCAACGACCTCCTCAGCTGCGTCAATTTCATCATCCGCGGGAAACCAATCGATAACGTCAGCAACGCCATTATCTTGAAGGCCGCCGATGAAGTTGCTTTCGGTTTGATTGAAATCTCGTGTCAATGAATCCCGGGGTAGAGCAGAACCCTTGATCGGGTGCTTATAACCCCTGATACCGCGCATGGCGCGCGAGGTAAAACAATAATCAACAGATGCTCCAGTGTTGATAACAACTACAATTGCAGCGTCTGTAAGTTCCGCGTATCGAATCGCTGAAGCCGTCAATGATGTTTGGCAGAGGTTGGCCAGGTTTTCAATTGCCTCGAAACCATCCGAGAATTTGCCCGCTTCAGACTTAAAAAGGTGCGACGGCATCAACAAACCTGCGGCGAAGTGGTCGGCCTCCAATTCAATTGGATCTCGCGAACCAAAACCTGCTTGAGACTCGTGAATGGTCTTGCCCCCACTAAAAACGTGTTCCGGATGATCGGGTAGGAAGAAGTGGCCCAACTCGTGGGCGATACTGAAACGCTGAAACACTTTGCTCTTGATATGTGTTGCATAGCATTTCCGTTGCGTGTCTTGCCCTCAAAGTGTAAGTTTCTGCACCAGTGCGGCGCATTGATCGTCATACCTCTTGGTTGATTGACCCGCGACGGACGAGGCGAAGTCACTTTAGACGCTGCCGCTTGCCGTCAATGGCGCTGTTTTGGTTCCCCCTACGGTCTGCCCTTACTCAAAAAGCAACGACACCGTGTCTTTGTGGGAGCGGTCATTGCTACCTTAGCGTTCATCATTGCCCTGCTGCTCGGCACGTGGCTCGCCAAACGTATCACCAGACCACTGACTGCGCTCACTACTAACGTCGGCCAAATTCATGCCGGTCAGTATGAGCTTCCCCGCACTGGAGCAGTCGGCGGCGAAGTGGGACGATTACAACACGCGATCGCTGCGATGGCCGAAACGGTTACGGAAAGTCGGTTAGGGCTTGAAAGAAAAGTTGAAGCACGCACTGCCGAATTGCGCCGTATTTTAGACAAAACACAGCATGTCATTGAAGAAGAACGCCGATATATCTCGCGTGAGCTGCACGACCATCTAAATGCTCAACTGATCGTTATTAGACTGGAGGCGCAGCAAATCCTCGCGCTATTGCCACATGACCCTGCTCCGAGC
>JBKJHT010000113.1:0-11133 GCA_046598945.1 Burkholderiales bacterium
GCGTTTGTTGTTCCAACCATTCCGGCGCAGCAAGTCGCAGCCTACGTGTTTACTTCGGGTTCCACCGGCCGGCCAACCGCGCACATCAAAACCTGGGGTGGCGTGGCGTATGGCGCAATTGCTCAAGCGGAACGCTTTGCTCTCGGTTTGGGCTCCGCCACCACATTGATCGGCACCGTGCCGCCGCAGCACATGTACGGCCTGGAATCCAGTTTGATTTTGGCGCTACAAACGGGTATTTCTTTTTTTGCTGGCCACCCGTTTTATCCGGCGGATATTCGCGCGGCTTTGGCGCAGTTGCCCGGTGCGCGGGTGTTGGTCACGACGCCGTTTCATTTGCGTGCGTTGTTAAGCGATGCAGAGGCAGTACCTGCGCTTTCCTGTCTCGTCAGCGCGACGGCGCCATTGCCGATGGACTTGGCGCAGTTGGCGGAATCGAAACTCGGCGTACCGTTGTATGAAGTGTATGGCTGCACCGAAGCCGGCCAAGTCGCAACGCGGCGCACGGTGGTCGATCCGACTTGGGAAACCTACCGCGACATTCGCGTTTACGCGCGCGGCGCGGACGTATTTACCCACGGCGGCTCGGTGGAAGTCGAGGCCAAGCTGTTGGACGTAATCGATGTCATCGACGATCAACACTTCATACTTCACGGGCGGACGGCCGACGTAATAAATATCGCCGGAAAACGCACCTCGCTCGCCAACTTGAACTACCACCTCAACGCGATCCCCGGCGTGAACGACGGCGTGTTTTTCATGCCCGATGAACACGGCCACGGCATTACCCGCTTGACGGCCTTGGTGGTGGCGCCCGGGCTGACGTCGGCGCGACTGACGAGCGCGCTGCGCAGTCGCATCGACGCCGCATTTTTGCCGCGACCGATTCATTTTGTCGATGCCCTGCCGCGCAACAGCACGGGCAAATTGCCGCGCGAAGCGATCGCCGCCCTCGTGCTAAGATTGCGCGCTTAAGTTTTACCTTAGCCTCGAATGAATCAGGTCGACATTATTATTCCGAGAGATCATCCGTCGGCCGCGGGTCATTTTCCCGGCAATCCCATTGTTCCCGGCGCGCTGTTGTTGAGTGAAGTGATTCATGCGTGGGAAACCTTGATTGCCGCGCCGCTCGCAACGACCACTATCAAGGTCGCGAAATTTTTAAGTCCGACGCTGCCGGGAGACACGGTGCGCATTGAATTCGATTGCGTCGCACCGAGCAACGTTAAGTTCCAATGCAGCGTGAACGGAACGACGGTGTTGTCCGGCAGTTTTGCCTACACGCGCCGATGACTCCGCAGTGGCTGGCACAGACGGAACGCAGCAACATTTTTGCGTTGCGAGCATTGGTTTGGATTACCTCGGTATTGGGTCGGCGCGTTGGGCGATGGTTTCTCTATCCGATTTGCCTTTATTTCATTCTGTTTTCCGTTACGGCACGCCGCGCGTCGCAGCAATATTTGGCGCGCGCGCTGGGTCGTCCGGCGCGTTGGCGCGATGTCTACCAACACTATTTAACCTTCGCCAGCGTGGCGTTGGATCGCGTGTTTCTGCTCAGCGACCGCTTCGATCTATTTGACATTCAGAGTTTCGGCCATGAGCCGTTACTGGATCTGGTCGACAACAAGCGCGGCGCGTTCCTGCTCGGCGCGCACATCGGCAGCTTCGAGATGTTGCGCGCCATCGGCGAGAAGCGCCGCGGCGTCACGGTGCGTATGTTGATGTTCGAAGATATTGCGCAAAAGTTGAACGCGGTATTGCATGCGATCAATCCGAATTTCAAAATGAACATCATCGGCCTGGGCAAGCTCGATTCGATGTTAAAAATCGGCGAGCATCTCGACGCCGGTGAATTGGTTGGCATGCTCGGCGATCGCGCGATCAGCGCAACCGGGCAGGTAAAGGTTAATTTTTTTGGGCAAGACGCCGAATTTCCAGACGCACCGTTTCGATTGGCGGCGATGTTGAAATGCCCGGTTATCCTCATGGTGGGCTTGTATCGGGGCGGCAATCGCTATGATTTATACTTCGAACAATTGGTGGATGGTCTGCCGGTCGACCGCAAGGAGCGTGAGCACGCTATTCGCTCCTGGCAGCGACGTTATGTCGAGCGACTCGAACATTACTGCCGCTTGGCGCCCTACAACTGGTTTAATTTCTATGACTTCTGGAACGGCAATGACAAAATCGATTCTTAAATGTGCGTTCCTTTTCGCCGCGATGGTGTTACCCGCTCACGCCGCGGATCCCGCCTGGGGACTGCCGGAACTGATGATCGATTTGGGTCGCGTCAAACAAGCGAAGGGAACTTTTGTCGAAAAAAAATACTTGAAGCTGCTCAACGCGCCGCTGGAGTCGTCTGGCGAGTTGATTTACACCGCGCCCTATCGGCTGGAAAAACTGACACGGGCGCCGAAACCCGAGAGCATGGTGGTCGATCAAGATACGCTGACCGTCGAGATGCGCGGCCGTAAGCGTTCGCTGCAAATCCAAGATTATCCGGTGCTGTGGGCGTTTGTCGAAAGCATTCGCGGCACGCTCAAAGGCGATCTCTCGGCACTGCGACAGTTCTACCAAGTCAAACTCGAGGGCTCGCGCCTAGCGTGGCAATTGCAATTGCAACCGACAGAAAAGAAGATGATGGCGTTGATTCAAACCATCCTCATTCGCGGCAGCAAAGATCGCCTCAATACCATTGAAATTTCTGAAGCCGATGGCGACCGCTCGGTCATGACCGTGATTGACGATGCCGCCGTCAGCGCGGCGCATGATCTTATCGACCTCGCCAAGACCCCCACGGATATTGGCTCTTAGCAATGCCCTGTCTGGCGTCCGCACGTAGACTGAGTAGCCCTGGCCCTAGGCCACCCCGTAGGCTGGCCACTGGCCTCGGGCCACGGGGTGGCCTAGGGCCATTGCCTGCTGACGCGAGTACCCGTTGAAATCGGCAGCGCTGCGCGCCGTGGTCGTTTGGATGGTGGTTGTGCTGAGCTCGGTTTGGGTCATCCGCAACACCACGATCACCAGTGACATCACGGCATTTCTTCCGAGTAAGCCAAGCGAGGCGCAGCAAATCCTGGTCGATCAACTGCAAGACGGCGTGGTGTCGCGGATTTTATTGTTGGCTATCGAAGGCGGCGATGAAGCGCAACGCGTCGCGGGCAGCAAAGCGTTGCTCGATCAATTAATCGCGATGCCGAGCCTGGCTTATGTGCATAACGGCGACGAAACGCGCATGGGACCGGAGCGGGATTTCTTGCTGAAGAATCGCTATCTGCTCAGCGACGCGGTGACGCCGCAACACTTTTCTCAGGCGGGACTGCGCGCGTCGCTGGAGAATAATCTCGATCTACTCGGTTCGCCGCTGGGCATGTTGGTGAAGCGCATTTTGCCGGAAGATCCGAGCGGTGAATTCATTCATCTGATCGAGCAATTCGAAGGCGAGAGCCGGCCCGCGCAACGTGACGGCGTGTGGTTTTCCCGTGACGGCAAACGCGCGTTGCTGGTGGCGCAGACCAAAGCGCCGGGCTTTGACCTCGACGCACAAGAGGCGATTCAGCACGACATTCGCCAGCGCTTCGCTAAAGTTGTGGGCGGCAAAGAACTCAAACTCCTTGCCATCGGGCCGGGCATTTTCGCGATCAACACGCGCGAGGCGATACGGTCCGACGCGACAAAAAATTCCACTGTCGCGACCGTATTGGTCGGCATGCTAATCCTGTGGTTTTATCGCTCGCCACGCATTTTGCTGCTGGGCTTGTTGCCGGTCGGCACCGGCGTGCTGGTCGGCATCAGCGCCGTCAGTGTGATGTACGGCTCGGTTCACGGCATCACCCTCGGCTTCGGCGTGACCTTGATCGGCGAAGCGGTGGACTATGCGCTTTACCTTTTCACGCAACAAACCAAAGATCGACCGGCGCAGGAGTCCCTGGCGCGCATCTGGCCGACGCTGCGCCTGGGTGTGCTCACCTCGACCGCTGGTTTTAGCGCGATGTTTTTCTCCGGCTTTCCCGGCCTCGGGCAGTTGGGATTATTTTCCATCGCCGGCATCGTCACCGCGCTCTTAGTCACGCGCTGGCTATTGCCGCATTTCATGCCGGCGGGATTCAGCGCGCCGATCGGCAGCCGATTGCAGCGCGGCTTAATTGGCGCGGCGCAATTCGCGCCGAAACTAAAACCCGTCGTGTGGGCGCTGGCAGCGATCGGTGTCGGCATTATATTTGCGCATCGTAACAGCTTGTGGAACGACGATCTCGGCAGCCTCAGCCCGATGCCGATCGCCGACAAGAAACTCGATGAAGCGCTGCGCGGTGACATCGGCGCGCCGGAGGTCGGCGTGTTGCTCGCAGTCAAAGGCGCCGATGAAGAATCGGCGTTGCAACGATCGGAAAAACTCAGCGCCACGCTGCGGTCGCTGATCGAGCAAGGCGTGATCACCGACTTCGATGCACCGTCATTATATTTACCCAGCAAGGCAAGCCAGGAGGCGCGCCGCGCTTCGCTCCCAGAGGCATCCGTGCTGCGAGCCAATCTGAATGCGGCGCTTCAAGGCATGCCGTTTCAAAACGGGTTGTTCCAACCGTTCTTGAACGACGTCGCGAAGAGCAAATCGGCCCCGCTTCTGACGCGCGAAGGCCTGGCCGGCACTGCGTTTCAACTCAAGGTCGAAGGCTTGCTCGTAACCAAGCGCGGCGCCACGGTCGCGCTGCTGCCGCTGCGCGGCCTGAAAGATGAAGCCGTTTTGCGCCAGTCGATCGCAAGCTTGCAAGATAGTAATGTGTCGCTGATCAATCTGAAGAGTGAGTCCGATCAATTATTCGGCCGCTACCGTCACCAAGCGATGATTAACGCGCTGCTCGGTTCACTAGCAATCACGCTGCTGTTGTTGCTGAGTCTGCGCAGTCTCGGGCGCACCTATCGCATCCTCGCGCCGCTCGCCGCCGCTGTGAGCGTGACCACGGCACTTATCCTGATCTCGGGCCACGCATTGAGTATTTTTCATCTTGTTGCGCTATTGTTGGTGATCGGCGTCGGATCGAACTACTCGCTATTTTTCGACAACGAAAATTTCGCCCGCGCCGCGCCGGAGCGAACCTTGGCCTCGCTGGTGTTGTGCAACATCTCCACGATTATCGGTTTCGGCCTACTCGGCCTGTGCCAGACGCCGGTGCTTGCCGCCATCGGCTCGACGGTCGCTTGCGGCGCTGTGTTAAGCCTAATCTTCGCCGCGGTGTTGACGCCGGATCGGTCGGTGACAACACCGACAGCCGCGCCATAATGTGGTTCCGATATTGCACGTTTTTTGTTCTGGTTGGCCTAGCCGGCTGCGCAACCCAGTTGCCCGTCACCACGCCGATCGATCAAATTTATTTTCAGAGCGGCACGAGCGCCAGCCAAAATCTGATGGTGTTGTTACCCGGCATAGGCGATGCGCCTAAAGCGTTTCTTGACAGAGGGTTCATCGAAGCCGTGCGCGCGCGCAACATCGATGCTGACCTGGTCGCGGTTGGCGCGCACTGGGGCTATTACGACAAGCACATGATCGTGGAACGATTGCACCACGATGTCATTCTGCCCGCGCGGGCGAAGGGTTATCGCCACATTTGGTTGGTCGGTATTTCCCTCGGTGGCTGGGGTTCGTTGCAATACGTGCGCCAGCATGCAAATGAAGTGATCGGCATGTTATTGTTAGCGCCGTTCCTCGGCGAGAAGCAGATTTTCGACGAAGTTCAAGCAGCGGGCGGCCTGGATGCCTGGCGCCCGGATCTTGCCGATCCGTGGGACGAGCAGCGCTTGGTTCTGGCTTGGCTACGGGATTTTAAGCAAAGCGAAACACCGCTGAAATTTTATTTAAGCTATGGCGCGAGTGATCGCTTTGCGCAGCCCCTCGGCCGCTATGCGGCGCGGCTGCCGCCGCAGCAAGTCAACGTCATTGCGGGCGGTCACGACTGGCGCACTTGGTTGCGATTGTGGCAGCAGTTTCTTGCGTACGGTGGGAGACTAAGGTGACCGCCGAGGTGATACGGCAATATATACGACGTCATAAAGAGGAACCCGATCCGCAGTTGAAGTTGTTTTAGGTGTTCAGGTTTTGAAAGCCCCGCCGCTTGCGGCGGGGTAATTTACTTTAATGACGACTTATTGGCGGGGGATAATAGATTTCGATTTCTGCGCCAAATGGATTCCCGCCTGCGGGGGAGTGACAAGAGGGGTGGGCAACGCTAAAGATGTGCGTCAGTAAAGTGAACGAAGGCCGTAGCGAAAGTGTGCGTCACTCAAACCGCACGCTAACGCTCGGATCGCCTGGTAATCCCTGATAAGTCACCTTGATGGCGCGCCCTGCCTGTGGTGTTCCGGCCGGGAAAAAAGCGCCCACGCCGAGTTTGTCGCCCTGCTGAACGCGCTGCGCAGAATGGGCCAGATCACGCACCATCCAAAGCACCGAATTCATTGGATGGCCGAGTACATCGCTACCCTTGCCGCGGCCGATGGTTTCACCCTTTTCGTCTTCAATCACGATTGTCATGGTCTCGAGTCGCGTGAGAAATTCCTCGGTCGCCTCCACGGTGATGGGCTCACCCAACACACCCCAGCGCGAGCCAATATTGGTCGCAATCAAATTGAACATATCAGTGGGCGCGCCCTCTTCGACAATGAGGTCGGATAGATCGATGAAGGGTAAGAAATATGAAATGTGCTCGAGCGCGTCCATTGATGTTACGGCAGTATTCAAGTCATCGTCTTTCACCACGGCAATCAAATCCGCCGCGTAACGCGGGCGCGCACCAAAATTGGCCGAAATGACCGAACCATCTTTCAAAAACATGTTTTGAAATAAAAATCCGCGCAACGGTCGATCGACATCGGTGCCGGAGCGCGTGCTGAGGCTGGTGTATCCGGCTTTAAATCCGGCTTGCGTTCCCTTGATGCGGCCGATCTGCGCAGCAAGTTTTCCCTGAGCGCAATAGGCCTCAAGGAGGCTGCGCAAATTGGGGATCGGCTTAATCGGCAACTTTGCCTCATACGCCGCAACGATGGAATTGATTTCCTCGAATTTGGGGCAGTCCGCTTGAACGCTTGTTGCGCTGAGAAAAATTGCGACAGCGCTGGTCAAATAATTTTTCATTCTTCGCTCCGGGGAAGGATTATGTGCGTTACACCGATTTACCGCGCTGCTCTTTGATTTGCCGCTCCAATCGTTCGATCAATCGGAAAACACTGCCCATGTTGGGATTGATCTTGAGTGCGCGCTGAAAATATTCGATCGCTTGTTCAAGTAAGCGAAACTCGACATGGATATGGCCATAGCCTGACAACGCGCCGAAATGGTAGGGATTGCGTTTCATGACTTCGTCGCAGTCTTCCAGAGATTTATCGTACTGCTCAGTCATGTAATAAAGTGTCGCGCGCTTGTTCCAACCTTCGGCAAATTCCGGTTTGAGTTTAATGATTTCGCTGAAGGTCGAAATTGCACGAATGAAGCTTCCTTCGTTCATCTCGCGAATGCCGCGGGCGTAGAGTCGATCGACAGAGGGATCACCGGAACGCGCCCAGATTTTCCAGATCGATTGCTCCGCGGTATTGCGTACCGTTTCATCGTCGTCGCGCAAACTGTTGAGTAGCGCAACCACGTCATCCATAGTGCCGACTTCGCCAAGGCTGTCGGCCGCGGCGACGCGCGTTTCCAAGACGCTATTTTCCAGTGCTTTTAGGGCCGCCTCACGACTCGGCTCAGTGGCGGCGAATGCGCCCGCCCAAACAATAAAACAGCTTAAGAAAATCGCAATGCGGCGTTTCATGGATCCCTCTCCGTTACAACTCGATGGGTAGATTCTAGCGCGAAATGGCCGCATCGACGCGCCCGCTTGGTGCGCGCCGCGAAGGCGAATGCACGCGTTTAGCGTCGGGAATGAAACTCAATTTTCCGCGCGCGCCGCTGGCTTGGTAATCCGCATAAATTATTGAGGCCACGACATCGCTCGGCTCGTGAAACTCTGCTGTCATGCATTCGAACAGCAAATCGTATAAACGTTCCAATGCCATCTCATGGGTTTTGCCGGTTTTGGCGAATAGCCAGTCGGAAAACTGTAGGAACCGCTTGAATGGCGAACGTCCTAACAACATCGGCACGGTGCGCGGGAAGCGCCCGGAATTCGCGACCAACTCCCAAAAGCGTGCGAAACGCGACAGTCGCTGCATCGTGGCGAAATCGATGCGATCCGTGGCAAGAATATTGTACGGCGGCGCCGGGTTGTAGCGCATTTGAAATGGCTGTGTGTGGCGATCGATGGGGGTGCCGCGCAGGCGTTTCAAAATACCGACTTGAATATCGTGCGGGTTCAACGCGACCAGACGATCGAAGCCTTGGCCGAAACTCTCGATATCTTCACCCGGCAAGCCAACGATTAAATCCACATGCAGGTGGGCTTGAGATTCGTTGCGCAGCCAAGCAATATTGGTTGCGGATTTATCGTTGTCCTGGCGCCGGCTGATGAGCGTTTGCACCTTGGGATTCCAAGTCTGGATACCGATCTCGAACTGCAATCGCTGCGGTGGGAATTTTTGAATGACGACTTTCAAAGCGTCGGGCAGATGATCGGGGATCACCTCGAAATGCACGAACAGTTTTTCGTCGAGGCGCTCAAGAAAAAATTCGAGTATCTTGATGCTGGTGGCGATTTTGAGATTGAAGGTGCGATCGACGAAACGAAAATGCCGGGCGCCGCGCTGATACAACCCATCGATTTGCCGCAGCACGGCATCGACATCGAAAGGCCAAGCAGTTTTGTCCAGCGCCGATAAACAAAACTCGCACTTGAACGGACAACCGCGCGAGGCTTCGACATAAATGAAGCGCTTGGCGACATCTTCATCGGTGTAAAGCGGATAGGGTAATTTGATTTGATCAAGCGGCGGTTGCTCACCGACGATGATTTTTTCGTGTGGCGCTTGGTTCGCAATTAAGTCACGACAAAGCTTTGCAAAGCTAATATCACCCCAACCGGTAATGACGTAATCGGCATTGGCGATGATCTCTTGCTGATCGGTTTCGTAGCTCACTTCCGGCCCGCCGAGCACCACGATCACCTCCGGCGCGACGCGCTTCAACAGAGCGACCACCTTAGTCATCTCCTCGATATTCCAGATGTACACGCCAAGACCAACGATGCGCGGCGCACGTTTCAGGATTGCCTCCACCATGTCGATCGGGCGCACGCCAAGCACGAATTCGGCGATCTGGGTGTCGTCGAACAGCGTACCCATGTTGGCCTTTAGATAGCGCAAGCCGACGGCGGCGTGGACGTAACGGGCGTTAATGGTGGCGAGAACAACTGGGGTCATTGCGTTATTGTGGCCTTATTTTAGCAGGGTAGGCAACTGCGGAGTGCCGCACTAAATACTGTCATTCCCGCGAAGGCGGGAAACCCAGGCCGTAGGCCGAAGTTTCGAGGAACGGCCATCCATCACCTTAAAGTCAACATGGATCCCCGCCTTCGCGGGGATGACAATCGGGGTACGTAGGCCGTGAAGCAATGTGGGGGCGGGAATGACAATCAGGATTAGGTAAGCCAAGAGGCAGTACCAGAGCGGCGCTCCAGCCATGCATTACCACGAAGCAAGCAGGGAGCACCTCCTGGCGTGGCATCCGCACTTACAACTTCTTAAGGATCAAACCCTTCAGATACTCGCCTTCCGGAAAATGCACCGACGCCGGATGATCGGCTGACGCACCTAGACGTGCGATTATCTGCGCATCGACTTTGGCATCGACCGCGGCGCCGGCGACGATTTTCTGAAACAAGTCCGCGTTCACGCCGCCGGAGCAGGAAAATGTCACCAACAAGCCTTCGCTTGCGAGCAATTTCAGCGCGAGTAAATTGATGTCTTTGTAAGCACGCGAGGCCTTCTCCGCGTGGCTGGCGGTGGGCGCAAACTTCGGCGGATCGAGGACGATCATGTCGAACTGTTCCGCTTTATCGCGTAGCGTGCGCAGCGCTTGGAATACATCGCCTTCCCACCAGGTTGCTTGGTCTTCCGTGAAACCATTCAAGAGAAGATTCTTCTGCGCGAGCACCAGCGCGCTTTCCGAGCTATCGATCGACAACACCGACGTCGCGCCTTGACGTAACGCGCCGATGGAAAATCCGCCGGTGTAACAAAAAACGTTCAACACTTTTTTGTTTTTTGCCAGATCCATCACGCGGCGGCGATTGTCGCGCTGATCTAAATAGAAACCGGTTTTTTGTCCCGTAACGACATCGACCAGATACTTGATGCCGTGTTCCTGGATTTGAATCGGCTCGGTCGGCGCCGCGCCGAACAACGCACCGACGCGCGACGGCAGCCCTTCCAGCTCACGCACCTCGGCGTCCGAGCGCTCGAAAATCGCTGTACACGAAGTCAATTCGCGCAAGCCTTCGACCAAGCTATCGCGCCAGCGATCGGCGCCCGCCGTCAACAATTGCACCACTAATACATCGGCATATTGATCGACGATCAAACCGGGCAAACCATCGGACTCGGCATGGACCAAGCGTGCTGCATTGGTTTCGCCGGATTGTAATAGCGGCGCGCGTCGTGCGATTGATGCTTGCAGCCGCGCCCGCAAAAACGCGGCGTCGATCTGATCGGCCTCGTTGAAACTCCACACGCGCGCGACGATTTGCGACTTCGGGCTCCAGCCCGTATAGGCAAGAAATTTGCCGTCCGCAGACTTAATAGTCACCGTTTCGCCGGCGCTCGGCTCACCGTTAATCGTGGCTACTGCACCGGAAAAGATCCACGGGTGACGGCGTTCCAATGAGCGTTGACGATCGGGTTTGAGAATGACATCCATAGAATTTTCGCCGCTAGACAAACAACAAGGATCGACATCATACTTGATCCCTCCGCCGACACCAGCTTTACCATGACCGATCTTGAATCGCTGCGACAGGCCGCTGATCTTCTAGGAAAGGGCGATTGGCAGCGCGCCCACACCATCTCGCAAGAGGATAAATCGCAAACGGGCTGCTGGATACACGGCATCGTACACGTGCTCGAAGGCGATCTCGATAACGCCCGTTACTGGTATCGCCGCGCCGGGCGCGAGTTTCCGAAGAATTTTTCCATCGATAGCGAGCTCGCTGCGCT
>JBKJHT010000115.1:0-29991 GCA_046598945.1 Burkholderiales bacterium
TTCTCGTCCACGCCTTGCTTCGCCGCGTAGTCGCGCACATCCTGTGTGATTTTCATCGAGCAAAAATGCGGCCCGCACATGGAGCAAAAATGCGCGAGCTTGGCGCCTTCTTGCGGCAGGGTTTCGTCGTGGAATTGTTTGGCCTTATCGGGATCGAGGCCCAAATTGAACTGATCGTCCCAGCGAAATTCGAAGCGCGCTTTTGACAGCGCGTTGTCACGTATCTGTGCGCCGGGATGGCCTTTCGCCAAGTCCGCTGCGTGGGCGGCGATTTTGTAGGTAATGATGCCGTCTTTTACGTCGTCTTTGTCGGGCAGGCCGAGGTGTTCCTTCGGCGTGACGTAGCACAGCATCGCCGTGCCATACCAGCCGATCATCGCTGCGCCGATGCCTGACGTGATGTGATCGTAGCCGGGCGCGATGTCGGTGGTGAGTGGGCCTAAGGTATAAAACGGCGCTTCACCGCAGTGTTTCAATTGCAGATCCATGTTCTCTTTGATGAGGTGCATCGGCACGTGGCCGGGGCCTTCGATCATGGTTTGCACATCGTGTTTCCAGGCTATTTGCGTGAGTTCGCCTAAGGTTTTCAATTCGGCAAATTGCGCTTCGTCATTAGCGTCATAGATCGAGCCGGGGCGCAGGCCATCCCCAAGTGAGAAGCTCACGTCGTACGCCTTCATAATCTCGCAAATTTCCTCGAAGCGCGTATAGAGGAAACTCTCTTTGTGATGCGCCAGACACCATTTCGCCATGATCGAGCCGCCGCGCGAGACGATGCCCGTCATGCGCTTGGCGGTCATCGGAATGTAGCGCAGCAACACGCCGGCGTGAATGGTGAAATAATCGACACCTTGTTCCGCTTGCTCGATCAGCGTGTCACGATAGATTTCCCAGGTCAGGTCTTCGGCTTTGCCGTCAACTTTTTCCAGCGCCTGATAAATCGGCACCGTGCCGATCGGCACCGGCGAATTGCGGATGATCCATTCGCGCGTTTCATGGATGTGCTTGCCGGTGGAAAGATCCATCACCGTATCGCCACCCCAGCGAATCGCCCAGGTCATCTTTTCCACTTCTTCTTGGATGCTGGAGCCGAGCGCCGAGTTGCCGATATTGGCGTTGATCTTCACCAGGAAATTACGGCCGATAATCATCGGTTCCGATTCCGGGTGATTGATATTCGCAGGGATGATCGCGCGGCCGCGTGCCACTTCATCGCGCACGAATTCCGGCGTCATCTGCTGCGGAATACTGGCGCCGAAATCATGGCCGGGATGCTGTTTGCGCAACAAATCGCTGAGCAAATCCGTGCGCTGATTTTCGCGAATGGCGATGAATTCCATCTCTGGCGTCACGATGCCGCGCTTGGCGTAGTGCATTTGCGAGACGTTCATGCCCGCTTTCGCGCGGCGCGGCTTGCGATGCAAATCAAAGCGCATGGAGGTAAGCTGCGTATCGTTCAGCCGCTCGACGCCGTAGTGCGAGCTGGGCCCGGCAAGAATTTCGGTATCGCCGCGTTGCTCGATCCAACTTTGACGCAACGGCGCCAACCCAGCGCGAATATCGATCACGACGCTCGGATCGGTATACGGCCCCGAGGTATCGTAAACATAAATCGGCGGATTTTTCTCCACGCCGAAGCTTGCCGGCGTATCACTTTGGGAGATCTCGCGCATCGGCACGCGCACGCCGGATTGGCTGCCTTCGATATAAACTTTGCGCGACTGCGGCAACGGCTTGACCGCCGCCTCATCGACATGGGCGGTGCTGGCTAAGAATTTAGGATGGGCGTTCATTTGTAACTCCTTAAAAGTCGTAAGGAGCAAGAAATCTTGCTTCCCTACGACGGCATGATCCGTATCAGGTTCGAAGGGTTTATCTCACCGGGCAAGCCGGACCCCTAGCAACAACTGCGACCTTAGAGCAAATGCCGATTAATTTCAAGTGCTAATCGCGCTCAAGGCAGGTCGAGCGAAACATCTTGCGCATCCGGCTGCTTTTGCCACTCGATGACGCCGAGCAAAGGCGCGCGAATTCGTTCTTCCAACGCCTCGACGTTGGCGTCCAACTCCGCCATGTGGGGATCGATTTGATTCGCGACCCAGCCGGCAAGCGTGAGCCCGCGCGCGCGAATGGCCTCTTGCGTTAACAACGCATGATTCAAACAGCCTAGGCGCATCCCGACGACCAAGATCACCGGCAGATCCAAATCCGCCGCCAAATCCGCCGTGTCGACACTATCACCCAGTGGAACGATGAAACCGCCGACCCCTTCCACCAACACCACCTCGGCCACATCAGCAAGCTGATCGAAGCGCATCCGAATCACGTCCAAATCAATATCGATGTCCTCATTCGCCGCCGCGATGTGCGGCGCGATCGGCTCCGACAATAGATAGCAATTGAGGTCTTCGCTCTGCAGCTTGACACCGCTCGCCGCGTGCAGCGCCTCAATGTCATCGTTGCGCAAACCATCGGGCGTCATCTCCCCGCCCGCAGCAACGGGCTTCATGCCAATGGCCGCAATACCTTGCGCCTTCAGCGTATGAAGCAAGGCGCAGGTGACAAACGTTTTGCCGACGCCGGTATCGGTGCCGGTAATAAAGTAATGAGGCATGGTTGAAAATCCTAACTCAATAAACTAAGCGTCGCCCAACCAGCGGCAGGGCGGATGTGGCTTCCCAATTTGCCATTGCGAGCCGCAACGCGACGAATCAATCGGGTCTTTCGCGGCTGAAAAAATCGAAGTGGCTTCGTAGCTGTTGAACCCAATTGCGATTGTGGTTTATTCACGGTCATCCTGAGCAGCGCGAAGGATCTGCTTTTTGCGGCGGGGAACGCAGATCCTCCGCTGTGCTCAGGAAGACAGGCATAAAACAGTACCCAATTCATGGCCAATGGAATTAGGCGATCTCGTTCAAAATTTCCAAAGTTCGCGCGGTCAGTAACGCCGACTGTTCATCATCGATGATATAAGGCGGCATAAAGTAAACCGTTTTTCCAATCGGCCGCAGCAACAATTCGCGCTTCAATCCCGCCAGAAAAAAGCTTCGCGAAAAGTGAGGGTCGGATGTTTCCACATCGAACGCCCAAATCATACCGCGATTACGAAAATGTTTGACCTTTGGATGAACGGCAATCGGAGCAGCAAGCGTCGTCAGATTGTCGGCGCGTCGATGGTTGTTCGCAATAACGTTGTCCTGCTCGAAAATATCCAAGGTCGCCAGCGCCGCACGGCACGCCAGCGCATTGCCGGTGTAGGAATGGGAATGCAAAAAACCGCGCGTCACATCATCATCATAAAAAGCTTCAAAAACAGAGTCGCGCGTCATGACCACAGACAGCGGCAAATAGCCACCACTCAGGCCTTTCGACAAACATAAAAAGTCCGGCGTGATCGACGCTTGCTCGCAAGCAAAGAAGGTTCCCGTGCGCCCGAAGCCGACGGCGATTTCGTCGGCGATCAGATGCACCTCATACCGATCGCAAATCGCTCGCGCGAGGCGCAAATATTCGGCATCGTATATCGCCATGCCGGTCGCACACTGGATCAGCGGCTCGATGATGAACGCGGCGATGCTGGCATGATTGCTCTCCAAATAATTTCCCAATTCAACGGCGCAGCGCGTCGCGTATTCCAAAGCCGATTCGCCAACGTCCGCAAGCCGCGCATCGGGCGAGCGCACGGTCGTGCTCGTGCGAAGCAGCGGCCCATAGGCATCTTTGAACAACGCCACATCGGTCACCGACAGCGCACCCAAAGTTTCGCCGTGATAACTATTCGCCAAGCTGACAAACTGCCGCTTATTCGGCTTGCCAACATTACGCCAATAATGAAAACTCATCTTCAGCGCAATCTCGATTGCCGATGCGCCATCGGAGGCGTAAAAACAATGGCCGAGTTGATGATTGGTTTTCGCACTCAACCGTTCGGAAAGTTCAATCACCGCCTCGTGCGTAAAACCCGCGAGGATCACATGTTCCAGTATATCGAGCTGGTTTTTAATCGCAGCATTAATGCGCGGATTCGCATGACCAAACAAATTCACCCACCAAGAACTCACGCCATCCAGATAACGCCGGCCGTCGAAATCGTAGAGCCAAATCCCGTCGCCACGTTGAATCGGAATCAACGGCAACTGCTCGTGTGCCTTCATTTGCGTGCACGGATGCCACACGGCGTTTAGGCTACGGCGGAGATAGTTTTCGTTCTGCATTTCAAATCGCATTAAGGTTGAATGGCGCCATTATGCGTTTCTTGGCACGGCTAAGCGACATTCCGAAATAAATTCGCATCGAGCCGGGAACCACAATTTATGCGGCTTACCAGGCATGCCATGCCCGGACCCGCTCCCGGCCTTGGTCCTGGCGAATCGATCGACTGCTTCCTTCACAGTTCTGAAAACGGCTTGGGGTTGTCATTGCGAGGAGCGTACTTTGCAACGAAGCAATATTGTATTTCAAAGCTGAGAAAATTGAGATTGCTTCGCCATTTCATTCCTCGCAATGACAAAGTGGGAATCGTGCGACCAAACATAAGGCGCCAAACTTTCCAGCCTGACGGCATTAGGAATATCATAACGTCGTTATTCAACGAGCAATAATCAACATGGGCACCTATCTCAGGACGCTCGATTTGGAGGAAACGCTTGCCGCGCTCGCGGCGACGCCGCTGGCGATTCTCGCCGGCGGGACGGATTTTTATCCTGCGCGTGTTGGGCGGCCGGTGGCGGAAAACGTCGTCGACGTGACGCGCATCGTGGGTTTGCGCGGCATCACCGAAACAGCGGATACCTGGCACATCGGCGCGACGACGACCTGGACCGACTTATTTCGCGCTCATTTGCCGGACTATTTTCGCACCCTCAAACTTGCGGCGCGCGAAGTTGGCGGCTTGCAAATTCAAAATGCCGGCACGCTCGCCGGAAACATTTGTAATGCCTCGCCGGCAGCCGATGGCGTTCCGGCGCTGATGGCGCTCAATGCAAAAGTCGAGCTTCGGTCGGCGCAATCGGCTCGGCAAATCCCCCTCGCGGAGTTTATTCTCGGCAACCGAAAAACACTGCGGCAGCCGAACGAATTGGTCACGGCGATCATCGTGCCGAAATGGGGGGCGGAATCGAGATCGACGTTTTTGAAATTGGGCTCACGTAAATATTTGCTGATCTCAATCGTCATGGTCGCCGCTTGCATCGAAACCAATGCGGCGGGCGTGATTACTAAGGCCGCCATTTGCGTCGGCGCGTGCTCACCCGTCGCGCTGCGGTTGTCGGCGCTGGAAGCGAAATTGATCGGCTTGCAGTTAACGCCCGCAATCGCGGAACGAGTCGAACCCCGCGATCTAAACAGCCTCTCACCGATTGCCGATGTTCGCTCCTCGGCCGACTACCGCATAGACGCTGCGCTTACGTTGGTCAAGCGCGCCTTGATCGAACTTGCGAATGAATAAGCCTTATCAGCCCGAGGTTGCGAACGCGCTTGAACATTCGATTTCGTTTCGCTTGAATGGTCGCGAACAAACCGTGATCGCCGAACCTGTCGCACGCCTCGCCGACGTGTTGCGCGACCAACTCGGATTGACCGGAACCAAGATCGGTTGCAATGCCGGCGATTGCGGCGCGTGCACGGTATTGATCGATGGCGATCAAGTTTGCGCTTGCCTCACCGCTGTTGCGCAAGTCGAAGGCCGTGCAGTTACGACGGTTGAAGGGTTGGCCGAAAACGGCGTGATCTCGCGGCTCCAACAATCGTTTCACCGCCACGGCGGCGCGCAGTGCGGCATTTGCACGCCAGGCATGTTGATGGCGGCGACGGATTTGTTAAGCAAAAATTCGCATCCGAGGGAACCCGAAGTTTTGGATGCGCTCGCTGGCGTGTTGTGCCGCTGCACCGGCTATCGAAAAATTGTCGAGGCGATTCTGGATGCGGCAAATGGCCCTAGACTGCCTTGTACGAGTGCCGCTCCCAAGTTGCCATTGGCCGGACAGGGTGGCCTAGGGCTAGAGGCAGTAGGGACGCGGGTTTCCAAGGTGGATGGTATTGCGAAATTGACCGGCCGCGAGCAATTCGGCGCAGACAACATTCCCGACGATGCACTGTGGCTACGAGTGATTCGCTCGAAAAATGCACATGCGAATTTTACCCTTAGCGACTTCGCGCCTTTATACGAAAAACAACCCGGCCTAGTGCGTGTGCTAACGGCGAAGGATGTGCCGAGCAACGGCTTCGGCATTTATCCGACGATTAAAGATCAGCCCGTGCTGGCTTGCGATGAAGTGCGTTTCCCCGGCGAGGCGATCGTCGCGTTGGTCGGTAGGCGAGCAGCGATCGAAGCGATCGGCGAAGACGAAATTTCAGTTGCCTATCAGCCACTGCAACCCGCGCTGACATTGGCGGAAGCGATCGCGGATAACGCAGCGCTGGTCCAACATGACAAACCCGGCAACGTGTTGATCGAAGGCGGCGTGCGTCGCGGCGACGTAAGCGCGGCGCAAATAAAATGTGCGGCGATTGCCCAAGGCGAATTCAACACCAGTTTCTTTGAGCACGCGTACATCGAACCGGAAGCCGGCTGGGCGCGGCGTGTCGGCGATCGTTTGGAAATTCATGTCAGCACGCAAACGCCGTACATGGATCGCGATGAGATGGCGATCGTCATGAAACTCAAGCCGGAGCAGATTCGCATCGTGCCGACGGCATGTGGTGGCGGCTTTGGCGGCAAGCTCGATATGTCGGTGCAACCGTTAATTGGCCTTGCCGCGTGGTTGCTCGATCGCCCGGTGGCTTGTGTGTATCAACGTCCGGAGAGTATGGCTTCGAGCACCAAGCGCCATCCGGCGAATATCAAAGTTCGCTTCGGCGCGGACACGCAAGGCAAATTGCAATTCGCCGAATCGGATTCCGTGTTCAACACTGGCGCCTATGCGAGTTGGGGGCCGACGGTGGCGAACCGCGTGCCGGTGCATTCAACGGGGCCGTATTTCGTGGCGAACGCGCGCACCACGGGCAAGGCGATTTTTACCCACAATCCGCCCGCCGGTGCGTTCCGTGGCTTCGGCGTGCCGCAAGCGGCGATCGCGCACGAAGCGATGATGGATGATCTCGCGGAAAAACTGAACATCGATCGTTGGGAAATTCGCCGCCGCAATGTGCTCAAAGTCGGCGACACCACCCACTGCGGTCAATTACTCACGGCGAGTTGCGGTTTGCCGGCATGCTTGGATGCAATCAAGCCGAGTTGGGAAAAAATCAACGCCGAAGTCGCCACCTATAATTCAACTTCGGAAATAATCAAACGCGGCGTCGGCATCGGCTGCATGTGGTACGGCATCGGCAACACGTCGATGTCGAATCCGTCGACCATTCGCGTCGGCCTCAGCAATACCGGTAAACTCACGCTGTATAACGGTGCTGCGGACATCGGCCAGGGCACCAACACCACGCTGATGCAAGTGTGTTCCGATGCGTTGGGCATGCCGATGGCGAGATTCGACTACGTGATGGGTGATACCGATCGCACGGCGGACGCCGGCAAATCATCGGCTTCGCGCCAGGCGTTTGTTTCTGGCAAAGCCGCCATGCTCGCCGGCCAGAATTTGCGCGGCAAGATTTTGGCACTGGCCGACTTAGGCACTAACGCGCGCATTTCGTTGCAGGGTACGTTGCTCAAAATTGACGCGGGCGGTTCGCCAAAAATAACCGATCTGTCGAAACTCCCAACCGACGCGAACGGCGACGTGTTGCTCGGCGAAGGCACGTTCGATCCGCCGACCCAGCCACTCGACCAAGACGGCCAGGGCATTCCCTACGCGACCTATGGTTTCGCCGCACAAATCGCCTTGGTCGAAGTGGATTTGGAACTCGGGACGACAAAAGTGTTGCAAATGGTCGCGGCCCACGATGTCGGCAAGGCCATTAACCCGCAACAAGTAGAAGGCCAAATTCACGGCGGCATCGCGCAGGGCTTGGGCATGACCTTAATGGAGGAATATATCCCCGGGCAAACCGATAACCTGCACGATTATTTAATCCCGACCATCGGCGATGTGCCGCCGATCGAGGTGATCCTGATCGAAGACCCCGAGCCGCTCGGCCCCTACGGCGCGAAAGGGGTCGGCGAGCCCGCGCTGATTCCGACACCGCCGGCGATACTCGGCGCGATTCGTCACGCGACCGGCGTGCAGATGAAGTTTGTGCCGGCGACGCCGCCTCGATTGCGCGCTGCCCTCAAAAAAAAAAGTAGGGTGCGTTTACGCACCGAACCGCATAATCGAAAATGAGAGAAGACACCAACGAAAGCGAGACCGCCGAATTGCCGAAGGCCAAATCGAAAGACGGCATTCGCTGCGACGCGTGTCCCGTGCTGTGTTTGGTGAAGCCCAATAGCTTCGGCGCCTGCGATCGCTACACCAACATCGACGGCGTGTTGACGCGCACCGATCCCCTGGTGATCTTTCAAAATCCCGATACGAAAGTGGTGAAATTCCTCGACGGCGATGGCGCATGGAATGGCGAATTGGTGAATGATGCGCCGCTGTTCGTTACCGGCATCGGCGCGACGATGACTTATCCCGATTACAAGCCTGCCCCGTTTATCGTGGCGAGCAAACACGACGGCGTCGATATGGTCACCGTTGTCACGGAGGGCATTTTCAGTTATTGCGGCGTGAAGGTGAAAATCGATACCGATCGCTACCTTGGTCCGGAGCAAGCGGCGGTTCGGGTTGACGACGAACAGATCGGCCACGTGACCACCGCGGAATACGGTTCGCAGATGTTGGCGTTGGGCGGCGTGCGTCATTTCACGGGCGGTGGCAAGAAAGAGGGTCGCGTGACCTGCGATTCGCTGTTGAAGCTCTGCAACAAGCTATCCGTAACCATGAGCATCGATGGCGGCGCGAGCGTCGTGGTGCAAGCGGGCAAGGCGCCCATCGTCAATGGCGTGCCGGAAGTGCGCATGCGCGTCGGCTGCGGCAGCGCGACGATTGGCATTTTCGCCCAGCAGTGGTTCGGCGAAGCGGACGAAGTCATCGTCGTCGACGACCACATCACCGGCGTGCTGACCGAACATCAAGCGGGTCGCTTCCTCGACATGAAACCGGCGGGCATTAAAGTCAAAGGCAAACGCTCAACGCCGGGGCGGTACTTTCAAGTCGCCGAGCCGGGCTTGGGTTGGGGCGGGACGAATCTCACGGATCCGCTTTCCATCATCGAGAAAATCGATCCGAAGCTGGCCTGGCCGGGATTGAAGTTATTGATGGTGTCGACCACTGGCGAACATGCGCAATGGTTCGAGCTCGACGCGGAACTTAAGCCACAAAAAGCCGAGATGCCTGCTGCAATTAAAAGCGTCGTTGATCGCATCGCGGAGAATTGCGAACCGGCCCTTTGCGCCGTGTTATTCATGGGCGGCGCCGGCGGTAGCTTGCGTGCCGGCGTGACGGAAAATCCGGTGCGTCTAACGCGCTCGGTGAAGGATCTGCTGACGCGCGTCACTTGCGGCGGTGCGCCGGTTTACGTCTGGCCCGGTGGCGGCATCACGCTGATGGTCGACGTGATGCGCATGCCGGACAACTCGTTCGGCTACGTGCCGACCCCCGCGCTCGTTGCGCCGATCGAATTCACCATGGCGCGGGAACATTATGCCGCGCTCGGCGGCCACATGGATCGTGTAGTGAATCTGGCCGACCTGATGCAAAGCGCTCGCCATGAAACCCAATCATCGCTGACCGCCAACCCATGGCCGCTGGCGCCGCAATGAAAATGAACACGCCGATTTCGGCATTGCTCGACGATGGCCGCTTGCATCTGCAACACGGCCCGATCGATCTCATTATCGAGGCATTTGCCGATGACCGGCGCGACATGGAGATGGCCTACGAGCAAGCATCCATGCGCCTCTCCGGCTTGCTGTCGAACCTCGTTTTGGAGCTTGAGAAACTTCGCACACCGTTGTCCAATTACTTTCCGGAGTTTGACGATCCCGTCGCGCAGCGCATGGCACGCGCCGTATGGCCCTACCGGGAACAATATATCACCCCAATGGCGACGGTGGCGGGTTCTGTTGCCGACGAAATTCTCCAAGCGCTGGTTGCAGGGCGCGACTTGAATCGCGCTTACGTGAATAATGGTGGCGATATTGCGTTGCATCTCGCGCCGGGCGAAAAATTTGAAATCGGAATCGCCGGTCTCGAAGATGCAGCGGTGAAAGGTCAATTCAGGATTCATGCGCACGATAACGTTCGCGGCGTCGCAACGAGCGGCTGGCGCGGCCGCAGCTTCAGCCTTGGCATCGCCGACAGCGTGACCGTGCTCGCGGGTAGCGCGGCGGAGGCCGATGCCGCGGCTACGATGATTGCGAATGCAGTGAACGTCGAGCATCCCGGCATCAAGCGCGTTCCTGCCTGCGAAATTCAAACTGAATCGGATTTGGGTTCGTTATTGGTTACCCGCGACGTTCCGATTTTGGATCGAGAGAAAATCCGTTTCGCGCTCGATGCAGGCACTTGCGTGGCGGGAGATTATTTCCGTCGAGGTTTGATCGAGCGAGCCGCGTTGAGATTACAGGGGCAGGTGCGAATGGTTGGCAACGTTGATGCGATAACGACTTTAAACGAATGACATGGTTTTGCGGAACGCAACATAATAATTTTCTAGAACCCAAGCATGATCGAAATCCGAAAAATAGTCGTACAAGTCGACGAAACCCACCGCGAAATGGGCCAACCCATCAGCCCGCCCACGCGCCGCGCATTGGCGATGGCGGTAATCAAGAATCCCTACGCCGGCCGCTATTCCGAAAATCTCGATGAACTTATCGACATAGGCGAACAGTTAGGCGGCCTGCTCGGTGAGCGCTGCGTGCGAGCCCTTGGCATCACGCCGAACCAAGTAGAAAGCTACGGCAAAGCCGCCATCGTCGGCGAGGCCGGCGAGTTGGAGCACGCCGCGGCGATCTTGCATCCCAAACTCGGCGCGCCGCTGCGCAAGGCGGTTGAAAAAGGCGCGGCGCTGGTGCCCTCGGCGAAAAAAATGGGTACGCTCGGAACGGCCATCGACGTGCCGCTCGGACATAAAGACGCAGCGTTTGTGCGCAGCCATTTCGATGCGATTGAAGCGCGGGTCAGCGATTCACCGCGCGCCGATGAGATTGTTGTCGCCGTTGCGGTGACCGACAGCGGACGGCCGTTGGCGCGCATTTGTGGGTTGCAGAAGCATGAGATTAAGGGCGAAGACGGGTTGCGATAGCGCCGCACTTTTTTGCAAGAGGGGCAGCATTTGCCTTCATGCCATGCTTGATCCACCCTACTTGACTGTCGCGGCATATCTGGAGAGATAGGCGGGACGCGGGTTTCACGTGGATGAAAATAGGAAACCGTTGTAAATAACACGACACTATAAATCTTGTCATTCCCGCGAAGGCGCGGAATCCATAGTTTGTACGCTAATCGACAAGCCAAATGGATTCCGGCCTTCGCGGGAATGACAGTGAATAACGCTATCGGCGGATTTGATTCCGATGGGTTCAGGTGATGCATCAAGTTGTCATTGCGAGGAGTCCCATGCTTGCTTTGGGATAAACTTCGCGACGAAGCAATCTGGTTTTTGTTGGCGGTGAAATTCGAGGTTGCTTCGTCGCTGCACTCCTCGCAACGACGGGAAAAATTTATGTATTTTGGAGTAACCCATGGCAGTCGAGGCAAGCACTTCAAACAAAGGCAAACTTGTCATCAAAAACATCGGCCTGTTGTTGTCCGGCGATATTAACGACCCCATTCTCGACGCCGACACGATTGTTTCCATCGACGGAAAAATCGCCGCAATCGGCAAAGAAAAAGATTGCGACACCAGCGGCTCTACAACGCTGATCGACGCAAAGGGCACGACGCTCGCGCCGGGCTTAATCGACAGCCACGTGCATCCGGTGTTCGGCGATTGGACGCCGCGGCAAAACCAAATCGGCTGGATCGAATCGACCCTGAACGGTGGTGTGACGACCATGATTTCCGCCGGCGAAGTGCATTTGCCGGGGCGGCCGAAGGATATTGTCGGGCTTAAAGCGTTGGCGATTACCGCACAGCGCGCTTACCAAAATTTTCAGCCCGGCGGCGTGAAAGTGCTTGCGGGCGCGCCGGTGATCGAGCAGGGCATGGTGGAATCGGACTTCAAAGAGCTTGCCGACGCGGGCGTGAGCTTGCTTGGCGAAGTGGGGCTGGGCTCGGTGAAAGCTGGCGCGGAAGCCAAAAAAATGGTCGCCTGGGCGCGCAAGTATGGGATTCAAAGCACGATTCACACTGGCGGGCCGTCGATTCCCGGCTCCGGTTTGATCGATAAAGATGTCGTGCTGGAAGCCGACGCTGACATCATCGGCCACATCAACGGCGGCCACACGGCCTTGCCGGAAAAACATGTGTGCGAACTGTGCGAACGCTCGAAACGCGGCATTGAAATCGTGCATAACGGCAACGAAAAAATCGGCCTCGTCGCCGTGCGCGCCGCGATGGAACTCAAATGTTTGGAGCGCGTGATTTTGGGCACTGACGGACCGGCCGGCTCGGGCGTGCAGCCGTTGGGCATTTTGCGCATGGTGGCGTTGCTGGCGAGCCTCGGCGACATTCCGACCGAGATTGCGTTTTGTTTCGCCACCGGCAACACAGCGCGCATGCGCAACTTGAATTGCGGCTTGATTGCAATGGGCCGCAGCGCCGATTTTGTGCTGCTGGATCGCGCTCAGCACACGGCTGGCCGGAATTTATTGGAAAGCGTAGCATTAGGCGATATTCCCGGTGTGGGTATGGTAATTATCGACGGGATTGTTCGCTGTCAGCGCAGCCGGAATACGCCGCCGGCGACCGAGATTCCCGTTGTTGTTATGCAGTAAGCTCAAACGAAGTCTCCCTCCCGTTGAAGGGGGAGGAGGTGGGCGAATTTGTGCATTTGGATTGATCAACCTTTATTATTGGGGTAGAAAAACATGACAAGTCGTAGAGATTTTTTGGTAACGGCCGGTGGTCTGGCGGTTGTAGGTTTGGGTTTGCCCAGCATCGCGGCAGACAAAATAGCGATCAACAAAGACACCGACGTGTTCCTCGTCATCGACGTGCAAAACTGCTTCATGCCCGGCGGCACGTTGCCGGTGCCGGACGGTAACAACATCGTCGGGCTGGTGAACAAGATCGCCGGTGGATTTAAGAACGTAGTGATGACGCAGGACTGGCATCCGAGCGGCCATATTTCTTTTGCCAGTACGCACAAAAAAGAAGTGTTCAGCACCATGGAAATGATTTACGGCACACAGGTCATGTGGCCCGATCACTGCGTGCAGGGTACCGTGGACGGCGCGTTGCACAAGGAACTCAATATTCCGCACGCACAACTCATTATCCGTAAGGGCTACAACGCCAACGTCGACGGCTATTCCGCCTTTCTCGATCTGGACGGCAAAACTCACACGGGCTTGGAAGGTTATTTGCGCGGGCGCGGCATCAAACGTGTGTTTCTGGCGGGCCTGGCGACGGATTTTTGCGTGATGTGGTCGGCGACCGACGCGCGCAAGCTCGGCTTCGAAACGGCGGTGATCGAAGATGCCTGCCGCCACATCGATGTCGGCGGCTCGCTGGCGGCGGCATG
The DNA here is from genome assembly GCA_046598945.1 of Burkholderiales bacterium. GTDB lineage: Bacteria > Pseudomonadota > Gammaproteobacteria > Burkholderiales > JALYOK01 > JALYOK01. The sequence goes on from JBKJHT010000115.1 coordinate 13,627, forward strand.
GAAAAAAATGGATGGGGCGGGTGTGAAGCGCATTCAGTCTTCGGATCTGGCTATGGGGTAGTTGAATTCAGCATGGCCTGAGAGGCACTATCCATCGGCCTTTCTGGCCATGCCTTGCTGTGGGGAAAGCGTGGTGCGGGTCTTGGCGAAGCGATCGTTTAGCCTTGACGAGTGATTTTTGTGACGCCCAAAAAAAGTTGTCATCCTGAGCGTCGCGAAGGATGACATGTACCTGACACAACCGGCCTCCGTATAAATCAATGAGTTCCTTCATTTTGTTATAATCGTTCGTCACTCATTTCGGTTGGTCTTTCGTGAATCTCGAGCAAGTGCGTTTCAATATGATTGAGCAGCAGATCCGCACTTGGGACGTGCTCGATCAAGACGTGCTGGATTTGCTGTTCGAGGTCAAGCGCGAGGAATTTTTGCCCGAGCGTTCGCGCGCGCTGGCGTTTGTTGATATGGCGGCGCCGATTGGTTTTGGCGAATTTACATTACCGCCGAAGCTGGAAGCGCGCATCGTGCAAGAGCTCAGCTTAAAGAAAACCGATCGCGTGTTGGAAATCGGCAGTGGCTGTGGTTACACCACGGCGTTATTGGCGAAAATCGCGCGGCACGTGACCAGTGTGGAAATCATCCCGGAATTGTCGGCGTTTGCGGAGAGAAATTTGCGCGCTCACCGCATTGATAATGTTAGTTTCGCCGTCGGCGATGGCGCGCAAGGCTGGCAATCGGCGCAGGCGTACGACGTGATCGTGCTGACCGGATCGACACCGGTTTTGCCTGAAGCTTTTGCACAAAGTCTGACTCCCGGCGGCCGCTTGTTTGCAGTGGTCGGCGAAGAGCCTAGCATGAAGGCCATGTTGCTATCGCGCGGCGCTCAGGGCGGCGTCGAGCAGCACGAGTTATTTGAAACCTGCATCCCGTCGCTGAAGAACGCGCTACAACGCGAACAGTTTATCTTTTGAGTTTTTTGGATTAGAGCAATGACACGATTCACTCCGATTGCGTTGGGTTTGATGTTCGCCTTCTCGGCGCACGCCGCAGATTTACTCGACGTCTATCTGGCGGCCGAGCAGCAAGATCAGGTTTACGCTGCGGCAAAGGCAACTTACAACGCCGGGCTCGAGCGGCTACCGCAGGCTCGTTCCGCGCTGCGGCCCCAGGTCAATTTACAAATGCCGCTGACCTACAACTACGCGCGAACCGATCGGGCCGGCGATACGATATCCTCCGGCTCGGATAATCACGCCGCAGCCGGCTTGACGTTATCGCTTACGCAAGCGTTGTATCGGCCGGAAAACAACATTCGGGTACATCAGGCCCAGCTCCAATTGACGCAGATCGAGGCGCAATTGGCGCAAGCGCAGCAGGATTTGATTGTGCGCGCGTCGCAAGCGTATTTCGATGTGCTGTTGGCGGAAGATAACGTGGCCGTTTCGCGCAATCAAAAAATTGCGATCTCGGAACAATTGGCGCAAGCCAAACGTAATTTCGAAGTCGGCACAGCCACGATCACCGATACCCACGAAGCTCAAGCGCGGTACGATTTGGCGACCGCGCGCGAGATCGCCGATCAGAGCGATTTGGAAGTGAAACGCCGCGCGCTGGAAATTCTGGTCGGTAGACAGCTCGACCCGCTTTTACCCCTGCGCGATCGCGTGGTGCTGCCGGCGCCGACGCCAAACGATATGGGCCAGTGGGTCGACGTGGCGCAAAAACAGAGTCTACAGGTCGTTGTGCTGAAAACTGCCGAAGATATCGCGATTAAGGAAATCGAGCGCAACCAAGCGGCGTTTAAGCCAACCGTCGATTTGATCGCAAATCTGAGCGAAAACTATAACAGTTCCAACAAACTGGGTTCCACCAAGGAATCGACATCGGCCGCCATCGGCGTCCAGCTCAACTATTCGATTTGGGAAGGTGGTTTACGCAACTCCAGGGTGCGCGAATCCGTCGCGCTGAGGGAGAAAGCGCGCTTCGATACGGAAAACGCACGCCGCCTAGTCGCGCAGGACGCCCGCCGAGCTTTTCTCGGCGTAACCAGCGGAATTTCACAGGTGAAGGCGTTAGAACAGGCCGTGGTCTCGACCCAAAGCCAATTGGAATCCACTAAGCTTGGCCAAGAAGTCGGCGTGCGCACCGGTGTTGACGTGCTCAACGCACAGCAGCAACTCTTTACCGCGCGGCGCGATCTTTACTCGGCGCAATATAACACGATTTTGAACCAGCTCAGACTTAAATTTGCCGCCGGCTTGTTGGCGCGCAATGATTTGATTGAAGTGAACGCCGTGTTGCGCAGACCCGGTGGGCCAGCCTCGAGCACCGTCGCGCCGCCTAAGATCAAGGACGGGAAAGCGGCGGCAGAAAGGGCCGGCGAGGTGATCGACCAAAAAACCGAAGGCGCAATTAAACCGTCCGCCGCGCCAAAAGTGACGAAACCAGCGCGTAAGCCCGCGCCGAAGCTCCCCGGTGCGCAGCAGTAAACGCTAAGCCCGCCTCGGCCATGGCTTTGCGGCCGGCGGGCGCGGCCAGAAGTTGATCGATTTTTTGCGCTAAATCGGCGCTGTCGGCCACGCGCTGGGCGGCGCCGCAGGCAATCGCCTGATCCGTCGCTTCGGCAAAATTAAATGTGTGCGGCCCGATCAACACCGGCGTGCCGACGGCGCAGGCTTCAATCAAGTTTTGGCCACCGAGCGGCAACAAACTGCCGCCGATAAACGCGACGTCGCTGGCGGCGTAATAGGCAAACATTTCCCCCATGGAATCACCGAGCACCACGCGCGTAGTCGGCGCGATGGCTGCGTTTTCACTACGCCGCTGAAACGCGACGTTGTTTGCTTTTAACAACGCCGCGACTTCATTGAAGCGCTGCGGATGGCGCGGCACGATGACGGCGAGGGCGTTGGGCGTTTGGATATTGTTCAGCCCATCAAGTAATAATTTCTCTTCGCCGTCGCGCGTGCTCGCCGCAAGCCAAACCGGTCGATTCGCGCCGAATTGCACGCGCAATTGCTTTCCCAAATCGATTTGCGAGGCGGCGACGTCGTTGTCGAATTTGAGATTGCCCATCACCGCGACATGCCCGGAGAACAAGGACTGTAGCCGCTCTCCATCGGCCTTGGTCTGCGGAGCAATCAGCGCGAGCTTGTTCAGGGCATCGCCTGCGAGGGCGGGGAAGCGCGCATAGCCGCGCGCAGAACGCGCCGACAAACGCGCGTTGACGAGGGCGAGTGGAAGCTTTTGCTCATGACAAATGGCGATGAGATTCGGCCACAGCTCCGTCTCCAGTAAGACGCCCAGGCGCGGCTGAAAATGGCGCAAAAACCGACGCACCGCGAACGGATAATCGTAGGGCAAATAACAACGCAAAATCCCATCGCCCCATAATTCTTCCGACGTCGCGCGGCCGGTCGGCGTCATGTGGGTGAGCAGGATTTGATACTCGGGATTGCGCTGCTGAAAAAGTTTGATCAACGGCGCGGCGGCGCGGGTTTCGCCGACGGACACGGCGTGCAGCCAGACGATTGGTTTAGTGGGTTTTGCGTTGTAGAAACCGAATCGTTCGCCGACGTGCTGCAAATATTCCGGCTGCTTGCGCGCGCGCCAAGCGATGCGTAACGGCAAAAACGGCAGCAGGCCGTACAGCAGCGCCGTGTAGGCCGCGCGATTGATCAACTTGCGCTTACTCGCGCGTAGGCGGCGAGAACCGCGTCAACGCCGGGCGGCGCGCCGATGCCGCCGAGGTTGACGGCGCGCGCGCTGCCATAGACGCCGGTGAGGCCGGGGTCGGAAGCGCAAAAAAGTGCCACGGTGGGTTTACCGAATGCGCAAGCAAGGTGAGTCAGGCCGGTATCGACGCCGATTGCCGCGGCGGCGTTCGACAGAGTCGCCGCGACCCGCTCTAGCGAGCCGGGCGGTAGCGAACGCGCATTTGGGATGGCCTGCGCCAGTCGAGTGGCCCCTTCCCGTTCAGTCGGATTTCCGCTCGGAAAAACACTCATGATCCCGCGCTCGGCAAACCATTTGCCGAGCGCGATCCAGTTTTCTTTCGGCCATTCTTTATCGCCACGGCTGGTGGCATGCAGCATCACCACATAAGGTGCCTGGAGCGCCTTATCCAGTGCGCTCTCTGGCGCGGATAGGCCGTAGCTCGGCTCCCCGCTTGCCTCGTAGCCAAGTGCCTTGGCAATCAATTGCCGATTGCGTTCCACGGCATGCAAGTTTTTCGCCACGCTGAATTTTCGCTGGTAGGCGAAGCTCGCCAAGGGCTCGCGGGCGCTCGCCCAATCGTATCCACAACGCAGGCCGAGGGCGCTGCGCGCGAGCACGGAACTTTTGAGCAGGCCTTGCGTGTCGATAACAAAATCGTACATGTGTTCTCGCAATTGCCGTTTGAAATCGCGCCACTGCTGCCACGTCTCACGAGTGGAAAGACGTTTGCGCCAGCGCCGCATGGCGACTGGAAATAGGCGATTGACGTGCGGATGCAGCCGCGGAATCGCCGCGAAATTTTCTTCGACTACCCAATCGATGTGCGCATCAGTGAAGTGCGTGCGAATGTCCGCGACCACCGGCAAGTTGTGAATTACGTCGCCGAGGGACGAGGTTTTTACCAAGAGAATGCGCATCCCGGTATTTTAGCTTAGTGGGTTGACGCCAGACCCCATTCCTTGTCATTGCGATCGCAGCGAAGCAATCTCGTATTCGCCAGCGCACAACGGCGCGATTGCTTGGCTGCGCTCGCAGTGACAGGACGAGTCGTTAACATGAACCGCTAGAGTTCCCCGCCAAACACCCCTACAATAGGTGCCTTATCAAATGCTCGAAAACCAAGTTTCAATGGCTTCAACCCGTGTGCCGCTGTCGGTCGTCATCATAACCCGCGACGCGGCGTCCCAAATCGTGCCCTGTTTAAAATCGGTCGCGTTTGCCGATGAAATCGTCGTGGTCGACAGCGGCAGCGCTGACGATACGGTGGGGCTCGCGATCGCGAATGGAGCGCGCATCGTCAGCCGCGAGTGGGAGGGTTTCGGCAAGCAGAAGCAATACGCCGTGGCCCAGGCGCAACACGATTGGGTGTTATGCCTGGATTCCGACGAACGAGTGACGGACGACTTGCACACCTCGATTGAAGCCGCGCTGCGACAGCCGGAATTCAAGGCCTACAAAATGGCGCGCCGCAATCGCTTCATGGGGCGCTATTTGCGCCACGGGGAAGGGTATCCCGATTGGTCGCTGCGGTTATTCCACCGCGCCCACGCCAGTTGGAGCGACGACACGGTGCATGAAAAAGTCGAAACACTGGTTTCCGTCGGCATACTCAAGGGCGATTTATTGCACGAATCGGAACAGGGCATCGCCGATTATTTGCACAAGCAAAACGGCTACACAACGATCCAGGCGCGCGATCTGCACGCCGCCGGCGCGCGCGGCGACGCAGCCAAGTTGGTACTGAGTCCGCTCGTTCGGTTCATCAAATTTTACGTGCTGCGGCGCGGGTTTTTGGACGGCGTACCGGGGCTGATACACATTTTGATCGGCTGCTTCAATACGTTTAGCAAATACGCGAAGTTGATCGAATTTAACAAGGGCGCGTAGGTTGAAAATCCTGGTGACCGGCGCTGCGGGATTCATCGGCATGCACACCGCTAAGCGCCTGCTCGAGCGCGGCGACGCGGTCGTGGGCATCGACAACATCAACGACTACTACGACGTCCGCCTAAAATACGCGCGCCTCGAACAGCTCAAACCGTTCGAGAAATTTACGTTCATCAAGATGGACATCGCCGACCGCGAGGCGATGGAAAAGCTATTCGCCGAACACCAGCTTCCAAGAGTCATCCATCTGGCTGCGCAAGCCGGCGTGCGCTATTCGCTGAAAAATCCGCACGCTTATATTCAAAGCAACGTGGTTGGGTTCATGAATATTCTTGAGGGGTGTCGCCACAACAAAGTCGCACATTTGGTGTACGCGAGCAGCTCAAGCGTGTACGGCGCGAATGCCAAAGTGCCCTTCAGCGAGGCCGACAACGTCGATCATCCCGTGAGTCTCTACGCGGCCACGAAGAAATCCAATGAGCTGATGGCGCACACCTACAGCCATCTTTACCGCTTGCCGACAACTGGGCTGCGCTTCTTCACCGTTTACGGTCCCTGGGGCCGGCCCGATATGGCGGCGATGTCGTTCACCAAGGCGATCCTCGAAGGCGCTCCGATTGACGTTTATAACCATGGCGATATGCAGCGGGATTTCACCTACATCGACGATATCGTCGAGGGCGTGGTGCGGGTGCTGGATAAAATTCCTGCGCCGGAAACTAGCTTTGATCCCATGAAACCCGACCCCGCGTTCAGCAACGCACCCTATCGTTTATACAATATCGGCAACCATCAGCCGGTCGGCCTCATGGCTTTTATCGAGACGCTTGAGAGGATGCTGGGCAAGAAAGCGATCTCCAATCTTCTCCCTATCCAAGCGGGTGACGTGCCTGCGACGTTCGCCGATACCCATAGGCTGCAAGCGCTGATCGATTTCGCACCCAATACATCGCTTGCTGAAGGTATGGCGCGATTTGTCGAGTGGTATCGGGAGCACGTTGGGTCCCCGGTTTGACGGTGCTTATGTTGCAACTAATTCCATAGCCATATCCTCAAGCGAAATCACTTCAATATCCGCCGCAAGCCGGTAGCGCTCCACGCCGGGATAGACCACAAACTTTCGATTAGGCGCAAGGTCGGTGCAGGCGGCATGAAAACCACGTTCCAACTTGGGGCTAAGACTGCGCTTGATCTCAATAGCCCATAGACTCCCATCCGGCCATGACAACAGCAAATCAATCTCGGCTCCGCCACTGCTACGGTAAAAATAGCCCTGCGCTTTGGTCGAGGCACAGACAAGCAGGTTTTCTACTACGAAGCACACCCAACTCTGACCGACAACGGGATGACCGAGCAGGGTTTCCTTGTCAGAGATATTAAGCAATGCATGAACAAGACCGCTGTCACGCACATAGACCTTGGGCGATTTAACCAGCCGCTTGCCCAGATTGGCATGCCAGGGAGGCAGACGGCGCACGAGCAACAAGTCAACCAGCAAATCTAGATAGCTTCCGACAGTTTTAACATCCACGCCGAGGTTGCGGGCGAACTGCGCTGTATTGAGCAACCCTCCCTGGTGGTGCGCCAGCATGGCCCAGAAGCGGCGTAAGGTTTCGGCAGCAATGCGCGGCCCAAACTGTGGAATATCCCGTTCCAGGTAGGTGCGAATAAAATCCTGTCGCCAACGCAGGCTTCGTGCGGCATCGGCTGCAAGCAGACTTTCCGGAAACCCCCCGCGCACCCATAGATCATCTGCCGGTAGTGTTCGTGTTTCCAACACATTAAAAGGCGCGAGTTCCAAATAGGCAATGCGACCAGCCAACGTTTCACGGGATTGTTTGAGCAAATCGAGTGAGGCGGAACCTAGTAGCAGATACTGCCCGGATCGTCGACCCGCTCTGCGTCCGCGGTCGATTAGACCACGCAAAACGGGGAACAGACCGGGTGCCCGGTGTACTTCGTCAACAATTACGAGCTTATCCTGATGATCCGCGAGATACAGCTCGGGTTGAGCGAGTTTGGCACGATCCTGCTCAGATTCGAGATCAAGGTAGAGCGCATGGTGGTGCTGACCAACCTCGAGCGCCAGCGTAGTCTTGCCCACTTGGCGCGGTCCGAGCAGTGCCACCGCAGGAGAATGAGCGATTGCATCCGAAAGGTGCGGGGAAAGATTTCTGTCAATCATTCGTGCAATTATGGGAACCCATTCCAATAATTGCAAGGATAACCGCTCAGGTTTTAATTCTTTTGCTTTTTAAAACGTGCTTACCATGCATCCGCTAGAGTTCTCCGATTGCGCGCAACCCAGCCTAAATATTCCGCGAAAGGAGATGAGATTAAATATCCATACGGTGCATCGTCGGCGAGAAAGCGGTCAACAGCCGTTTCTAGAATAATCTCAGCGCCAGTAAAATGCGTTATTGTGTGGATAGAGTACCTCATGCGTGAGCGTGTCGCGCACCGAAAAAATGCGTACGGCGCTTGATTGGTGCGTTAATCAGGCTTCGAGCCTAACAATTTAATAGGTTGCCGGCCCAGATTCAACGCCTGTTGTGGATTTCGTCTAATACTCCGAGTCTGGCACAAGGCTTGCTAACACTGAGTTAACGCTTGCGACCTATACAAAAAATGGCTGAAACATACGACGAAATGCACCTGCCCGATGGTAGTGTGAGCGGGCATTACGCAACTTACGCCAACTGGCTGCAAGCGACGTCAAGCGAGCGTATCGCGCAAAAACGGAACGAAGCGGAAGTAGCGTTCCACCGTGTTGGCATTACGTTCGCCGTCTATGGTGAAGAGGCCGGCAATGAGCGCACCATTCCTTTCGATATCGTGCCGCGCATCATTCCGGCGAGCGAATGGCAGGTGCTGCAGCAGGGACTGCGTCAGCGCATCAAGGCGTTGAACCTGTTTCTGCGTGATATCTATCACGGCCAGGAGATCCTTCGCGAGGGCTTGATCCCGCCCGATCGGGTGTTGCAGAACAGTCAATACCGTGCGGTAATGCAAGGCCTGGAGGTACCGCACGACGTGTATGCGCACATCGCGGGCATCGATATCGTCCGCGCTGGCGCGGGTGAATTCTACGTCCTTGAGGACAATTTGCGAGTGCCGTCCGGCGTATCCTACATGCTGGAAGACCGCAAGATGATGATGCGGCTGTTTCCGGAACTGTTCGCACAGCATGCCATCGCGCCCATCGACCATTACCCGGATTTATTGCTGGAAACGCTGCGTGCAGTAGCACCCGAAGGCGTGTTAGACCCGACCGTGGTGTTACTTACACCCGGCGCCTACAACAGCGCCTACTTCGAACATGCCTTCCTAGCGCAGCAAATGGGAATTGAGCTGGTCGAAGGTCAGGACATGTTCGTAAAGGACGGCTTTGTGTACATGCGCACCACCCGCGGGCCCACGCGGGTGGACGTCATCTATCGCCGCGTCGACGACGATTTTCTCGATCCCCTGGTGTTCCGCGCCGACTCCACGCTCGGCGTTGCGGGGCTGTTGCAGTCCTACCGTGCGGGAAAAGTCACCCTCGCGAACGCTATCGGCACCGGCGTGGCCGACGATAAATCGATCTACCCATACGTGCCCGCCATGATCCAGTTTTATTTGAACGAGCAACCGATACTCAATAACGTGCCAACCTATGAACTGTGCAAGAAGGATGATCTCAACTATGCGTTGGCGCACTTACATGAACTGGTAGTGAAAGAGGTTCACGGTTCCGGCGGCTACGGTATGCTGATCGGTCCCGCCGCCACTGCTGCCCAGCGCGACGACTTCCGCGAGCGCATCTTGCAAAACCCTGAAAAGTATATCGCTCAACCAACCCTGAGCTTATCTACTTGCCCGACCTTCGTCGACGCCGGAATCGCGCCGCGTCATATCGACCTGCGCCCCTTCATCTTGTCCGGCAAGGCGGTGCGAATGGTGCCCGGCGGCCTCACTCGGGTCGCGTTGAAAGAAGGTTCGCTGGTGGTGAATTCGTCGCAAGGTGGCGGTACGAAAGATACCTGGGTGCTAGAGCAATGAGCGTCCCGTGTTAAGCCGGACCGCAAACGATCTATTTTGGATGTCGCGCGATATGGAGCGTGCGGAGAACGTGGCGCGTATGCTGGACGTGACGTATCGCATGTCGTTGCTGCCTTATCAGGTATTGGAGCCGGGCCAAGAATGGGCGGAGCCGTGGGTGCTGCCGCTGGTGATTACCGGCCTGGTGACCCCGTATTACGAGCTCAACGCCGAGATTCACGTCGACGATGTGTTGCGTTACATGGTGTTGGACGCGAGCAATCCCTGCAGCATCTATTCTTGCTTGAAAATGGCGCGCGAGAACGGCCGCGCCCAACGTGGCGCCGTCAGTTCCGAGATGTGGGAATGCTTGAACGCCACCTGGCTGGAAATGCGGGGAATGACCTTCAGCCATATCCACAACAAAGGCATGTCAGAATTTTTTGAATGGGTAAAAACCCGCTCGCAATTATTTCGCGGCGTCACCTTTGGCACCATGTTGCGCGATGAAGCTTATCGTTTCATCCGCCTGCCGCAATTTCTCGAACGCGCCGACAATACCGCGCGCATCCTCGACGTTAAATACCATACATTGCTACCTAGCATAGAGGATGTTGGCGGTGCGGTCGATTATTACCAATGGGGTGCGCTACTGCGTTCGGTCGGCTCCTTCGAGTCTTATCGCAAGATCTACCGTGATGCAATCACGCCGATACGAGTTGCCGAGTTGCTCGTTTTGCGCGACGATATTCCGTGCTCGTTGCACGCGTGCTTGAACGATATCTACGACATCCTCAAGGAATTGTGCACGTCAGTCTCGCTTGAACCGGAACGGCTGGCGGGCGAAATCCATGCACAACTCCACTACGGACGAATCGAGCGCATAATCGAGCATGGGCTGCATGAATATTTGATGAATTTTCTCGACCGGCTTGCGGTGCTTAATGGCGAAATCAACAGCCATTTTCTGGCGCCGGCCAATCTGTAATTCATCTGCGCCTCGCGGCGGACGCCTCACCCGGCATGCGTTCTGCCGATGACCTTAACTCTCCTTTCCCAACCATGACAATTCGTATCGCCCTCCATCACAAGACGCATTACCGTTTTGATCGGTTAATCGGGATCGCGCCGCATGAAATTCGCTTGCGCCCCGCTCCCCATTGCCGCACCCCTATCTTGAGCTATTCGCTGCACGTCGCCCCCGAAAAACACTTTGTTAATTGGCAGCAGGATGCTTATGGAAACTACATCGCGCGCCTGGTGTTTCCCGAAAAAGCGAAGGAATTAAGCATCGTGGTGGACCTGGTCGCCGATATGACGGTGATTAACCCGTTCGATTTTTTTGTCGAGCCCTATGCGGAAAAATTCCCCTTCGAGTATCCGGCACAGCTTGCGGTCGAGCTCGCGCCTTATCTCGAGAAAGAAACTCCCGGCTCCCTATTGACAGCGTGGCTCGATCGGTTTCGCGATGGCGGCTATGTGGCGGGCGGCCAAATCGTCGATTTTCTAGTGTTGATCAATCAAAGGCTGCAAGGGGAGATTCGTTACCTGGTGCGTATGGAACCCGGCGTACAAGTGCCGGAGGAAACGCTCAAGCTAGGTTCCGGCTCTTGCCGCGATTCCGGCTGGCTGCTGGTGCAGATTTTGCGTCATCTCGGTTTGGCCGCACGCTTCGTGTCGGGTTATTTGATCCAACTGACGGCCGATGTCAAATCCGTCGACGGTCCCACCGGACCAAGTCAGGATTTCACCGATCTGCACGCCTGGGCCGAAGTTTATCTACCCGGCGCGGGCTGGGTTGGCTTGGATCCGACCTCGGGGCTAATGGCGGGAGAGGGCCATATCCCGCTCGCCTGCACGGCTTTCCCGTCCAGCGCGGCGCCAGTATCAGGCGCCATCGACGTCTGCGAGACGATACTGGACGTCGCCATGAGCGTAACTCGAATCCATGAAGACCCGCGTGTAACCAAACCTTATACCGAAGCGCAGTGGGCGGCAATCGAAGCGCTCGGCCTGCACGTCGATACGGAGTTGGAAGCGCAGGACGTGCGGCTGACCCAAGGCGGCGAGCCTACCTTCGTATCGATCGACGATATGGACGGTGAAGAATGGAACACCACCGTACTGTCGGAAAAGAAATGGCGACTTGCCGAAGCGCTGGCCTGGCGCCTCAAGGCGCAGCATGCCCCGGAAGGTTTGATGTTCTATGGCCAAGGTAAGTGGTACCCCGGTGAACCGCTGCCTAGGTGGGCGCTGGGCATGTACTGGCGCGGCGACGGCAAAGCGGTATGGCGTGATCCGACGCTGATCGCGCGGGAGGATGGCGGCAAAAAGTTTGTGCTTGCGGACGCGGAACGTTTTGTCCGCACCCTCGCCGACTCGCTTGGACTTTCCGATCGCTACGTTATTACCACTTTCGAAGATCCATTGGCCGTTATCAAGGCAGAAGCTAATCTGCCGGTCAATCTCGATCCGCTGACGGTACCTATGAGGGAATATGATCAGCGCGCCCGCCTGGCGCAATTACTCGGGCGCGGATTGGATCAGGCGGCGGGCTTTGTGTTGCCGCTCAAGCCACTGGAATCGACTGCGGCCAACAGCACCGACACGCAATGGGACAGTTCGCCTTGGCCGCTCAAACGCGAGCGGCTGTACTTGTTGCCGGGCGATTCACCACTGGGCTATCGGCTCCCCTTGGAATCGCTGCCGGAGCGGCTTGCGGAAGACATCGAACCCGAATTTGACCGCGATCCGTTCGACGAGCGCAGTGAACTATATGATCCGCACGGGGTGGCCACGAAAAAGCGCGCAGCTAAAGCGTTGCACAAAGATTCACCCAAGCCGAAGGAGGTGGTGCGAACGGCCTGTTGCGTTCAAGTGCGCAAAGGTCTACTACACGTTTTCTTACCACCGCTTAAGCGCTTGGAAGATGCGCTGAATCTCATCGCCGGAATCGAAAAAGTGGCTGCCGAACTGGGCTTGCCGCTGCGACTGGAAGGCTATCCGCCGCCGTGGGATCCGCGCCTCAAAGCGCTAAATGTGACCCCCGATCCGGGGGTCATCGAAGTCAACATTCATCCGGCGGCATCTTGGAATGAACTCGTCGCCAATACCACGACGCTCTACGAAACGGCCCGCCAGACCCGGCTGGGCACGGAAAAATTCATGCTCGACGGCCGCCATACTGGCACCGGCGGCGGCAATCACATCACGCTCGGCGGCGCCAAGCCCACCGATAGCCCATTCCTGCGGCGCCCCGATTTACTGAAGAGCCTCATCACCTACTGGCAAAATCATCCGGCACTGTCGTATCTATTTTCGGGCATGTTCATCGGCCCGACCAGCCAGGCGCCGCGCGTGGACGAAGCGCGCGACGACAATCTTTATGAGCTCGAGATCGCATTCCAACAATTGGATCAGGCGCTCGACGCCACAGAGGAAAGCAAGCGGCCATGGCTGGTTGACCGTTTGCTGCGTAATTTACTGGTAGACCTCACCGGCAACACTCATCGCGCGGAATTTTCCATCGATAAACTCTATTCGCCCGATGGCCCCACAGGGAGGTTAGGGCTGGTCGAGTTTCGCGCCTTCGAAATGCCGCCCCACGCACGTATGAGCCTGACGCAGATGCTGTTGCTGCGTGCGCTCGTGGCACGCTTTTGGCGAACGCCCTACCGGGCCAAGCTGGCGCCTTGGGGCACGGCACTGCATGACCGCTGGATGTTGCCGCATTTCGTCGCGCAGGACATGCGTGACATCGTGCGCGATCTGCAGGCATCAGGTTATGCTTTCAGCAACGATTGGTTCGCGCCCTTCCTCGAGTTTCGTTTCCCGCGCTATGGCACGGTTGTCCACGAAGGGGTGCAGCTTGAACTACGCCAAGCGATCGAACCTTGGCACGTGCTGGGCGAAGAAATCGCTGAAACGCGCACCGCGCGTTATGTCGACTCTTCCGTCGAGCGCCTGCAAGTTAAGGTCAATGGCATGACTGATGATCGGCATATCGTCACCTGCAATGGCCGTAATGTGCCGCTCACGCCCACCGGTGTCCACGGCGAGTTTATCGCCGGCGTGCGCTACCGTGCGTGGAAACCACCTTCGGGCTTGCATGCGACGATCGGCATCCAGTCACCGTTGGTGTTCGACCTGGTGGATACCTGGAGTAAACGCGCCATCGGCGGCTGCACCTATCACGTCGTGCATCCGGGCGGGCGCACCTACGATACTTTCCCAGTCAATGCGAATGAGGCAGAAGCGCGGCGCGTCCCGCGTTTTTGGAATCACGGCCATACGCCCGGGCCGATGGAGGTGACGCCGGAGCAACCTAATCGCAATTTCCCCTTTACTTTGGATTTACGCTGGCAGCCGTCGTGATTAATTGCTCTGCCGCGGTGAATCCATTATTCTTTCGTTTGACCACAATTAGAAGTCGTAAGGGAACTTCTGATTAAGTCCCTCGCGGTCGCGCTGGAGTTTGCCGGGTGGCGGGCGCGATGCGGCGAGCGAAATGTGGCTAGTCCACATAAGTAAGTCGCAACAAAGCCTGCCGCCCGGCAAACCCCAGCCCTTCTCGTTGGACTTAATCAGAGGTTCCGTTAATGACCTATTGTGTTGGATTAGTATTGGATGCCGGCATGGTGTTCGCTTCTGATTCGCGCACCAATGCCGGCGTCGATCATGTGTCGAGTTTCCGCAAAATGAAAGTGTTCGAGCGCGAGGGCGATCGCGTGATTGTGATTTTGAGTTCGGGCAACCTCTCCATGACTCAAAGCGCGGTCAATCAACTTGAAAATCAAGCGCGGCGAACCGACGGCGGACCCACCATCTGGAACGCGCAGTCGCTGTTCGACATAGCCGCGCTGCTAGGGGATTGCCTGCGCCAAGTGCGTCAACGCGACGTCAGCCACTTGTCACAGTCCAATGTCGACGCCAGCGCCACTTTCATTCTCGGCGGTCAAGTACAGGGTGAACGGCAGCGTTTGTTTCTCATCTACAACGAAGGTAACTTCATCGAAGCAGCCACCGAAACGCCGTTTTTCCAAATCGGTGAAACCAAGTACGGCCGTCCTATCATCGACCGGGTGGTCAAGCCGACCACCAATCTCGTCGAAGCGGCCAAATGCTTGCTCGTGTCCTTCGATTCGACCATGCGCAGCAATATCTCCGTCGGCATGCCGATCGATTTGCTGGTATATCGAAACGGAAGTCTGCGCGCCGGCATGCAGCGACGCATTCTGGAAAACGATCCCTATTTCAGCATGATACACACGCAATGGGGCGAAGGTTTGCGCAGCGTGTTCGCCAAATTGCCCGATCCGGCTTGGGATTTCGCGCAGTTGTAGGCGATACATATCGTAGCCCAATGAAATGGACTCCTCCCAACCCAGCGGCATCAAGACGTGCCAAAGTGGAGATGGTTAAACCTGAACCAATACTGTTCGGTTAGCCGTTCGGGCTGAGTAACGACCTTAAGCGAATAGCATTGCCAAGCGTCCTCCCCTTGCTGTAATTTTACTTAATTAAGCCGACAAACCCATAAGCCAGTTAGCGGCATCAGTAATTCTGATTCCACTGCGGAACTCTTCTTGACGTAATCCATAAACTATCTGCACAGACTCCGCATCAGGAAACTGTTCAGCAAATCGTATCAGGCTGCGATGCGGCTTATTGTCGCCCCACTTGCATTCAATCATTTGCGCCAGCGTGCCTGCCTCGCTGAGCGCGAAATCTACTTCGGCGCCATCCTTGGTGCGAATGTAATGCAGGCCGGCCGTTCGCCCCGCGCTATCCTGTAAAAAATGCACATGCTTCAGCAGCATTCCCGCTACCGCATTTTCCAGGCGCACGCCCTGATCACCTCGAACCAATCCCGTATCAAAAAAATACACTTTAGGGCTTTGCAAAATAGCGCGGGCAATATTGTGATGCCAGGGCTGAACGGTAAAAACGATAAACAACGCTTGCAGAATATCCAGATAGCGTTTCAATGTCGCGGGTGAAACCGCCAGATCGCGCGCTATAGATGCTAATGAAAGTGGTGACCCGACACGTTCGCGCAACAAGTCCACAAATAGACGCATCGTAGTGATCTCGTGCAGGCGTGAAAATTCCAGCACATCTTCACGGATCAGATCGTTGAAATACTGCGCACGCCAGCGATCAGCCTGCACTGAGTCATTAGCCAGGCACGGCTCGGGAAAGCCGCCTCTTTCCAACAAATGATCCAAAGCATCGGCGGGCGCCACATGCTGCTGTTCACACCACTCGCGCACCGAAAAGGGATGCAAGCGGAACGCAAAATAACGACCCGCCAGTGAATCGCCTCCTTGCCGAAATGTTTCCATGCGCGCACTACCCGTTACCAACAGTGCCTGCTCGGGTGAACGCCCGTCCACCACCCCCTTCAGCCAACCCTTCCAGTCCTGCATTTTGTGAATTTCATCCATGACGAGCAACTTCGCGCGTGGATTCCATGACTGGCGCTGCAACACATTCCGGTCCGGCAACACATCCCAGTTGAGGTATTGAGCATTCCCGAACAACTGTATCAACTGTCGAGCAAGCGTAGTTTTTCCCACCTGCCGTGGTCCAGTTAACACCACCATCTTGGTGGTCAAATCTTTTAATAAGGGGTATCCACTTAGCTCCACTAAACCCGCTTCACCCGATTTTCCTTGATTTCACGATCTTCTGGTACGTCACCGGAGCCGTAACGACGACCTGCTCCACAAGTCTGTAGAACAA
>JBKJHT010000059.1:0-43225 GCA_046598945.1 Burkholderiales bacterium
CTCGCCCGCATCGAGGGACTCATTCGCACCAAGGTGTTTGACTCTGATAGGGTCAGTACGTCCGGCACGCAGGCAACGGTATGAAAATAGAGAAAAGATCGCCCAGAATGGCTTGAATTGAGGCAATAAGCAGTCGAGACAATGCAAAAAATCCACCTCGGTTAGATGAAAATCAAAAAACGAAATTCAACAACTGAACGGCGACAATTAAACGGGATTTATAGAAGTGCCCTTATGCAAAGTCAGCGCCTCTTCGCCATGGAGAATCAGCATGGCATCGATGCCGGTGCGCGGATCGGTCATCCAAAACCAGGGTAGCCAAGCACAACGGCCATGGTCGGTAAGGGTTGCAATTGGTATTCGGTGACGCAGCGCAAGGCGCGTTCGTTCATTGGATCATGGCCAACGCCGACGGCCAGCGCGTAACGCATCGTATCTTCGATGGTATGGCTGTGTTCGATTTCCGGGAAGCGCCAATTCTTTATGACTTGATAGTCGATAGTCATGATGTTGATGTCATTCCCGAGAAAGCGGGAATCTATGTTGACTTTCTCAATGCTAAATGGATTCCGCGCTTCGCGGGAATGACAGGGTAGCCCTAGGCTAGCCGCTGGCCTCGGGCCGCAATTGGTGTGCGGCGGTTGGCGTAAGCATCATCGGTTGAGTTCGATCAATCCATCGGCGGCAAATGCGGTTTGTTTTTCGTGCGAGCGCTTTGCTAAAACCATGACCGGATTGAGATCGATCGACGCAATGCGATCTCTGGTCGCCGTCAATATCTCACCGATGCGAACCGCCATCTCAGCGAATGCCTGCAAGTCCAGCGGCGCTTCCCCGCGGGTTCCGCGCAGAATGGGCGCGATGCGTAAACCGTCGAGCGCATTCAACACATCATCGGTCGTGAAAGGCGCTAACAACAGCGCGAAATCTTTCAGCGCCTCAACATATTTTCCACCATCGCCGACCACCACCAGCGGCCCGAATTGTGGATCGATACGGCCGCCGATCATGAGTTCGCGCTGCGGCTTGATCATTTTCGCAACGATCGTGCCGTCATCCTTCGCGTTGAGTTCGCTCAATTTCTTTTTGATTGCAGAAAAACATTGTACTGCCCGCGCCTCGTCGCTCACGTTTAAAAATACTAAGCCATGTTCTGACTTGTGCGGCACGTCGGGCGATGCGGCTTTGATCGCAACCGGCGTACCGAGTGAAGCCAAGGCAGCGCGAATCTCGGATTCGGTTGTGCAAACGCGAAACGGCGCCGTAGCAATGCCGTTGGCTGCGAGCCAATCCAGACTCGCCGCTTCGCTGAGGTATTGCTGCGACGCAATGGCCCTAGGCCACCCGGTTGGGACGGGCGTCACCGGCACTGTGACCTTGAGCGGCAATATGGAAGCGGATCGCCGGCTAGTATGGTTTGCTAGTTGGGCCAATGAGTCCATTGCAACTTGCTCATCGAGAAAGCTCGGAACATGGTGTTTTTTGAATTCATTCACCACTTCGGCAAGCGGCGAGGCGAACGCAAATGGCTTGCCAGTTTGCTCGATGAATGCGGCTGCGGCGCGCGCGTAACTCGGCACATCGTAACCCTGTCCGGCGACGGGGATCGCCGCCATGATGATATCGACTTGGTCGTCCGCGCCAATTACTGCGAGTGCTTTGCCGAACAAACTACTATCGGTGAGAAGCGATGCGGTGAGATCGATGGGATTTGCCGCGGTTGAAAAACCCGGCAGCAACTGTTTCAATTTCTCTCGCGTTTGGGAATGCAATTGCGCCAACGGCAACTGCAAATCGTCGGCGGCATCGGCCGCCATCACGCAGCTTGCGCCACTGTTGCTTAACATCACAATGCGGCGACCTTGCGGTCGCCGCCCGGACAAAAATAGCTCGGCGCTATTCACCAAATCGCCGACATTGCGCGCGCGTAGGATGCCATGTTTTTCCATAAATGCATCGACAATGCGATCCTCTGTGGCCATCGCGCCGGTGTGGGAGCTGGCCATCTGCGCACCACTTTGGGTGCGGCCGGCTTTGAGCGCAAGAATGGGGATGTCGCGCTCGCGCGCTTTCGCCGCGGCTTGAGCGAGCACATCGGGGCGATTGAAATTTTCCAAATACAGCAGCAGTAATTTCACACCTTCGTCATCGATCACCGCGTTGGCAACTTCGGCGACACAAAGATCTGCTTCGTTGCCGGTCGCATGCACATGGCGCACGCCGATGCCACGGTCGCGTAGCAGCGCATAGGGTACGACGGACAACGCACCCGATTGACTAACAATGGCAACCGGCCCATCGGCCGGCGGACGCTCGATAAATAATGTGGAAAAACTAGTGATTGCGCCGCACGCAAAGTTTGCCAGTCCTTGAGAATTCGGGCCAATCATGCGCATGCCGGTGCTGTGGGCGACGCGCACCATCTCGTCTTGCGTCGCGCGTCCCGCGGCGCCGGTTTCACCAAAACCCGAGGCGGAGACGACGATACTTTTCGCGCCGATCTTCGCCGCGTCGCGGACCGCTTGCAGCGCCGCTTCGCCGCCGACCGCGAGGAGTACGCAGTCCGGCGCTTCCGGCAGTGCTTGCAAATTCGGATAGGACTTGACTCCTTGCACTTCGCTGCGCGCCGGGTTCACCGGAAATAATTTTCCGCGATAGCCAAAGCGCTGCATGAAATGGATCGGACGGCCGCCGATTTTGTTCGGATTATCCGATGCCCCGACGATGGCGATCGAACGTGGCGACAATAGTGTTGCAAAATCAAATTCGGTCATAGGAATTCGAAGCGGGGGAGCGCGCGGTTATTGTGATTGAAAAATGCGACACGTACTTTGTCACCGATTTTAAGGGCGAGATTGGCATGGGCCATTATTCGAACGCCTTCGTCTAAATCCACCAGCGCGATGGCATAGGGGGCGAGGGCGCGGAAGTCGTCGGTCGGCGCGCGTTCGACGCGTGTGATGCTGTAGATTGTGCCGAAACCTTTGGATACTTGCCATTCGACGTGATCGGTGTTGCAAGTTAAGCAATGGCTGCGCGGAAAAAATTGCGCGTGACCGCAATCGGTGCAGCGTTGGTAGTACACCTTGCCTTCGCTGCAGCCGGTCCAGAAGTGTTGGGCTAGGTTGTCCATTGAGTTTATTCGATGTGGTGAGGACGCGACGGACCGTTCCCCCTCACCCTAGCCCTCTCCCTCGAGGGGAGAGGGGATTTAATCCCTTCTCCCATTGGGAGAAGGGTGAGGGTAAGGGCGGGCGCGAAGAATTTCAATTACTTCTCTCTTTGCAAAATCATCCCAACGTGCGCCGACATTACACCGCCGTCGGCGTGAACATAAGCCCATTCACGCTCGGCGATCTGCCGCGCACCAGCAGAGCCGGATAACTGCAATACCGCTTCCACCAAATGCGCCATACCGCCGGCGACGCCGCAATGACCGTAGGACAATAAGCCGCCGTGGGTGTTGAGCGGCAGTGCGCCTTGTGCCGAAAAATCGCCGTTGCGCACTTTCATTGCCGCTTCGCCAGGCGCCGCAAAACCAATTTCCTCCAGCAACATCATCAACGTAATCGTAAATGAATCATAAATGCCGAGGTATTGAATTTGCGTTCGATCGATATGCGCTTCGCGGAAAGCCAAGTCTGCTGCGGCTTTCGCGCCGGTGGCGTGAATATCTTTGATCTGGCTCACGTGTTGATGGCGATGGGCCTGGCCTGCGCCGCGAATACGGATGGTTTTGGCCGCCGTCGGCTCCAAAGAAACCACAATCGCCGCCGCGCCGTCGGAAATGGGGCAGCAATCGAGTAGCTTGAGTGGGGCTGAGATGGTTTTAGAATCGAGCACCGCAGTGACGTCGATCGGATCGCGTTGATGCGCGCCGGGGTGCGTGATCGCATGGTTGCGCATCAGCACGGCGAATTCCGCGAGATCGGCTGCGCTCAAATTGTGTTCGTGTAAATAACGAGCGGCGAGCAATGCGTAGTACGCCGGTACCGTTGGGCCAAACGGCACTTCGTAATCGGCGTGACCCACTTGCGAGAGGGATTGAATGGCCATGTCGCGCGTCTGGCCAGTGAGACGGTTTTCACCGGCGACACACAACACATTTTTGCAGCGTCCGCTGCGTATCAATTCGCGCGCCAGCATCACCATGGTCAAGCCGCTCGCGCCGCCGGATTGGACGGCGTGGCAATAGTCCGGTTGAATTCCCAATTGTTCCGCGACGACATTGGCCAACATCAAATGGGGATAGGTTGTTGCGTAGCCGGTGAGCAGGCCGTCGATTTGCGTCGTTGCCAATTGCGCGTCGCGTAGTGCGGCGCGCGCGGCGACGGACATTAGGCCAAGCGCCGTGCTGCCTTCGTGACGGCCGAAGGGGGTGCACGCGATTCCGGTTAAATACGCCACGCTGGGTCTTTTTTATAGGGCATCAGTTGCTAAACATCATGCGAGTATTTTGTCGTCCCCGCCAAGGTGGGAACCCAGTGTCGTTAAACGAAAGTCACTGGATTCCGCCTTCGCGGGAATGACGATATAGAGGCCCGCTCAATGGCGCCGAACGGGCCTTTGTCTCTTCGGAAAATATTTAAGCCATCGACTGATACACGGATTTCTCAAACGCGTAAAACATTGGCAGCGCCTTCACGTCGGCGAACGGCAGGACTTGCGACAGATAGACGCCACCGACACCTTTTTGCTGGTCGATCCAGAAATAGCTGTTGGCCAGGCCGGCCCATGCCAGGCTACCGGCGCTGCGGCCGGTTGGCGCTTGCTGCTCGTTGATCATGAACGTCAGGCCCCAATTCTTCGGCATGCCGGGGAAAAATTCGGCGTCGTTGGTGAGCGGCGGAACGGCGGTCTTGAGCATTTTCACTTTCGTGTTGCCCATGCTGTTGCGCGACATTAGTGCGACCGTGGCCGGCTTCACGAGTTGGTTGCCATTGGCTTTGCCGTTGTTCAGCATCATGCGCACGAAAGCGAGGTAATCGCCGGCGGTTGAATACAATCCGCCGCCACCCATTTCAAACTCCGGATCCTGTGGAATTTCGATTTCGGTGGGTGTGAACTTGCCATCCTCACCGCGCTGGTGAATTTTCGCCAGGCGCGCGCGCATGCTCGGATTGATTTTGAAACCGGTGCTATACATGCCCAGCGGCTGGAAAATATTCTTGGCGAAATAGTCGCCGAGCTTCATGCCGCTGACGGCCTCGACCATTTTGCCGGCGAAATCGATGTTGATACCGTAGTTCCATTGCTCGCCGGGATCAGCGATCAGTGGTGTGGTGAGCGCCGCGTTTTGGCAGGTGATGATGCCGGGAACTTTATTGACGGTTTCGTATTTGCCCAGATCGGTGTTCCACAGGCTGTAGCCGAAGCCTGCCGTATGGGTGAGCAAATGGCGCAGCGTGATGGCGCGTTTTGGTGCACGCAGACGCGCCGTGTCGCCGTCCCAGCCGTCCAACACTTTAACTTCGCCGAGCGCCGGAATGATTTTGCTTGCCGGGGCATCAAGCGAGAGCTTGCCTTGCTCGACCAGTTGCATCGCCGCCAGGCCGGCGATCGCTTTGGTCATGGACGCGATCCACACCACCGTGTCCGGCGTCATGGCGATGCCGGAACCGAGCACCGTCGTGCCGAACGCGCCTTCGTAAATCATTTCTTCGCGATTGGTCGCAACGGCAACGACACCGGGAACATCGCCCGCACGGGCGCCCGCACCAAGCAGGGCATCCGCGCTAGACTTCAATGCCGCGGTGTTGATTTTTGACGCGCTGGCTTTGGCCATTTGTTGCGGCGGCGCGTTTCCTGTGGTTGCGCACCCGGCCGCGCTCAAGGTCGCCAGCGCCGCGGTGGATTGAATAAACGTACGACGATCGATAGACATTGCTTTCCTCCAGTTGATTTGCATGTGTTTGCATGTGTTGGGATAAATTCCTCAATCGAATCGAAGCATAAGCTGGAATACGGAATACGTAAAGTTTTCAGAGGTCGGGGATGAGTGGCTGGGACGGGCGTGGATGCTGGTCTCTGGCGGTGCATGGCCTGGAGGCCGCGCGGGTATTGCCTCCTGGCGTGACGCCTATTGCATCGCAAGCAATAGGCGTACGTCCAGTCCACCCTCCGCGGGCGTGGTCAATTCCACTTGGCCGCCGTGCAGCTTGGCGATGCGGTCGACGATGGCCAGGCCCAATCCCGCACCGCTGGGCCCACTGCGCGCTTCCGTCAAGCGCGTGAACGGGCGCAACAAACGCTCGCGGTCGCCGTCGGGAATGCCAGGGCCATGATCGCGTACGCTAACGAACGCTCGATCCTGTTGCATGCCGGTAGAAATCTTGATCGGTGGTTGGCCATATTTGATCGCGTTTTCAATCAAATTGGTGAGCGCGCGGCGCATGCCGGTGGCGCGTAGCGCTAGCGGTTCCACCTCGCCCGCTGCAAACTCAATTTCGATGCCGCGATGTTGGTAGTGGCTCGCGATGTCCGCGATCAATTCGTTGAGGTTGGTCAGCGCCGCGGCTTCTTCGTCCGCGAGGCGCGCGAAATCTAAAAATTGTTTGACAATGGCGTCCATCTCGTCGATGTCCTGCACCATGTTTTGCTTGAGATCGGCGTCGACACTCAACATTTCCGCCGCCAGGCGCATGCGCGCTAAAGGCGTGCGCAAATCGTGCGAGATGCCGGCGAGCAACACGGCGCGTTCTTGGTCGAGCGCTTTCACGTCGGCCAGCATTTGGTTGAAGGAATGGGCGACTTGTTTGACCTCGCTCGGGCCCGATTCGTTGATCGGCTCGGGGTAGTGGCCTTTGCCCATTACCGAGGCGGCGGCGGCGAGTTGGCGCAACGGTTGATTGACGCGGCGCACTAACCAGGTCGCTGCGATCAACGCAATGAGGGCCGCGCCCAGCGCCAGCGCCAGCCACGCCCAGGGAAAGCCCAATTCGATCTGGCTGCGGGGAATGCCGATCCAGGCTGTCTCATTGCCGACGGGCAACTTCACCCACAACGCCCGCCCCGATTTTGGCTGCACAAAAAATTCGATCGCGCTGCCCAATTGTTTGCGCACTTCGCCGGCAAAGCTGAGCAACAAGCGATCTTCCGGCGGCTTGCTCGGCAGCACGCTGTCGTTATCGAACAACACGCGGATGCCTTCTTTTTCCTCAAGCTCGTCGAGAAATTCGTCGCGCGCATCGTTCTTTAATTTCGCGATGGCGAAACCGACGGTGCGAATTTGGCTGACCGCCAGGCCGGCAATTTGCTGGATCAGCGGACCCTGATAATAGAGTTGAAACAGTTTGAACGCGGCGAGTTGGCTCAATAGCAAGGTGCCGCCGAGGATCAGCGCGGTGCGGCCCAACAACGAACTCGGCAATAACGTCAAGCGGCCTCGCCGTCGGGCACGAACACGTAACCGAAACCCCACACGGTTTGGATGTAGCGCGGGTGGGCGCTGTCTGGCTCGATCAGTTTTCGGAGGCGCGAGACTTGAATATCGATGCTGCGATCGAACGGTTCATGCTCTCGGCCACGGGCGAGTTCCATCAATTTTTCGCGCGAAAGCGGCTCACGTGGATGGGAGACGAGAATTTTCAGCAGCGCGAATTCGCCGGTCGTCAGCGCGATGTCAGCGCCACCTTTGCTCAAGCGCCGCGCCGCGAGATCGAGCGAATAGCCACCGAACTCGACCACATTCGCCGTCGTCGTCGGCGCGCCGGGAATAGGCAAGGGCGCTTGCCGCCGCAACACGGCTTGAATGCGCGCCAACAACTCGCGCGGATTGAACGGCTTCGGCAAATAGTCGTCCGCGCCCATTTCCAAGCCGACGATGCGATCGATCTCGTCGCCTTTGGCCGTCAGCATGATGATTGGTGTAGCGTCGGCGCCGGCGCGAAGGCGGCGACAAATCGCGAGGCCGTCTTCGCCGGGCATCATCAAATCGAGCACGAGCAAATCGTAGCGTTCGCGGGCGCGCACACGGTTCATGGATTCGCCGTCGGCGGCCACGCTCACGCTATAACCCTGCTCGCCCAAATAGCGTTTCAGCAATTCGCGCAAGCGCAGATCGTCGTCGACGACGAGAATCTTCGCTTTTGGAGTAGTCATGGGCAAATCCTAATGGAAACGTTGTTCCCTTGCCGGTAAATATGTAACAGTTTGTTTCAGAATGAGGCGTTAAAGCAAGCGCGGACCAGCATTTTGATACACTTGATGAGGTAATCGGATAGACGAAATGGGAATACGGCGCGTTACTGATTCACTAATCTATTGGCGTGAGAATGAACTTGCAAATCCTGACCCGAAAAGGCGATCACATAAAACCATGACACTACGCAGGAAAAATAAGCCCGCAGCGATGGGTACGGCGTTGCTGATTTTGCTGGCGAGTATCAGTTGCTCGGCCAATGCGAACGATCGGGACGAGCGCAGATCGCGCGGCGCCCAGCAAGGTAACGCGGCACAGGAACAGCGCCGCGATGAAGCCGCGCGCGTGCAAGAAGAAGCGAATAGCAACAGCAAGGCCACGTTAGATGAAATTCGCGCCATTCGGCGCGAGCGCGCGAAATCTCGCCGCATTGAGCGCGGTGAGGCGGATCCGCGGTTCTAACCCAGGCATATCGGGACGTTTCGTTCGGCTTGGTCTCTAGTGCTCTATTGCGCATCGCAATGGCAAGTCGGGCGCGGTTTTTAGTGTGTTTTGTGTTTGGCGACCATGCTCATACGCCATGCGCGCCCCTGCCGCCGCCCCTCTATTGATTGTTTGAAAAACTAGCGTATATTGATTAATGAAGGGTTCTAATCCTGTCGAAGCGCAGGTGGGCCCCGAAATGAAATTAACTTAATTTGCGTACTAGGAGGCTGATATGAAAAGAAACAAGCGTCTTGTAACGAAACCGATGCGAGGAGCACTTGTGGCGGGACTACTAGCGATAAGCTATGTAGGCTCTACCAGCGCATTGGATCTCCCATTTTCCCAGACGGCCGGTTTTTTCGCCGGCGCTACGGCAACGGTGACTCAGCCAAGCGGCGCGCCGCCGGTGCCAGGCAAAGGGGGGCTGGAATTTTCCGACCAGGTGATAGGGGCATCTGGGCCTCCTGTCGGCACCAACACTGCGCCGACTAATGTCTGGAAAGGTGTCGCGTGGGGTTGCACTCCGTTCTCGGCCATCCCCGCCAATTGTGCTAATTTGGGAGTCATCGGGAACGGAACCGGTTTAAGCTCTGCATTCACCAGCACCTCGCGTAGCGCACTCGAAGTCACAGGCAAGTTCGGCAACATGACGGACATCGTCTGGACCGATGTTACTACGGTTAGGCATCACAACAGCGCTATCGACGGCACAAGCAACGTGTTGCGAACGGTCGATATCCATGCGTTACTACGTCTCGGAGCCTTGGGCACTATCGTAGACACCCCGTCACCGACCATTACAAAGGTTACGTATATTGAGACGCCGAACGGTACCTGCAACGTTGTGCCAGTGGCTGGCGCGCCGGTGAACCCGTTAAACTCCACCTGCGACGACTTCGTAATCGTCTCGGGGCTTGATTTGGCGTCTATTTTCCTTCCTGCAAACGCGGTTGGTAATCCGGTGGCCATGTTTATCGATTTCCGCCTAGCCGCCATTGCCGACGACGGCGCCATTGTCTGCGACGGATCAGCGGCTCAACCGGCGGCATGCCTCGGTTACGCTGGAGCGGACACAATCGTCTACACGGCTGAGGGTCGCGATAATAGTCTGACCGTTCAGGCCCGGTTGCGGCCTGCCGATGTCGGCGCTCCTGTGCCGCTATTTGTGATCGGGAATGTTGAACCTCACGCCGTCGGCGATGTGGTGAACTTCTGGGGTGCGCAGTGGTGGAAGAACAACTTCATGAGCGGCTTCGTGAGCAAAGGCGTGGCAAGCTTTAAAGGATACGCCAACAAAGCCGAAGTTTTTTGCGGCGGTAGATGGGAAAGCCGGCCGGGCAACAGTTCTGGTCCGCCCGCGACGATCCCCGACGAAGTCGCAATCATCGTCACTGACACGGTTCTTAAAGTCGGCCCCAATATCAGCGGCACGATTAAACAGATCCTTCTAGTGCGTCATGACGGCGCCTATGGGCCCAATCCCGGCCATCGCGGAAGCGGTCCGGTAACGAAGATCCTTTGCACGCAACCGTAACTTACAAGCGTTAGTCAATAGGCAGGGGCGACCGTCCCTGCCTATTTTTTTGACCAACGTAGAATTATTGCGCCTCATGCGCCCGCGTGTGGAGTCGTCGACAACCGCTTCACGCTTGCCTCCTGGCATGACATAGTTTGGAAGCCAATATCCATGCGCCTTTCCAGTCTATGCGCTAAGAAATTGAGGGCCAGCCAATAGTGCAGGTAAAATCCCGCCATGGCCCATTCCGAAACGACGCTGCGCAACAATGAACCGGCGTTTGTCCTACATACTTATCCCTATCGCGAAACCAGCTTGATTGTCGAGGCGTTGAGTCGTCACGCCGGTCGCATCGCGTTGGTCGCCCGTGGTGCGAAGCGGCCGCGCTCGGCGATTCGCGGGCAGTTACTGTCGTTTCAGCCGTTGGAACTCTCTTGGTCGGGCAAGAACGAGCCGCGCACGATGCATAAAGCGGAGTGGCGCGGTGGCCAGCCGATGTTGCAGGGCTTGGCATCGCTGTGCGGGTTTTATATGAATGAACTGTTGTTGAAATTGTTGCCACGGGACGATCCACACGAAACCTTGTTCGATATTTACGCGCAGTCGCTGAT
Source organism: Burkholderiales bacterium (assembly GCA_046598945.1). GTDB lineage: Bacteria > Pseudomonadota > Gammaproteobacteria > Burkholderiales > JALYOK01 > JALYOK01. Next base: position 10,754 of record JBKJHT010000059.1, read on the forward strand.
GGATTTGAGCAGGCAGGAGGATTTGCCCGTGGTGTTGCGCCGCTTCGAGCTTGGTTTGTTGCGTGAGCTGGGTTATGGTTTGGTGCTCGATCACGAGCCCGGTTCCGATGCGCCGATCGTGACGGAAAATTTTTACGGTTACATTCCCGAGCGTGGACCAATCGCGCGGCCTGTCGATGGAAACCAGGTACAATTTCGTGGCAAGACTTTGCTCGATTTACAGCGTGAAGATTTCTCCGATCCGCACACCTTGGCGGAAAGCAAACAACTGTTGCGCATGCAGATCAAGCATCATTTGGGTCAACAAGAATTACAAACACGGCAGCTTTTGCGGCACTTACAAGAACTATGATTCAGCTCGGTGTCAACATCGACCACATCGCCACGATTCGCGAGGCGCGGCGCACCTATGAGCCGGACCCGGTGTGGGGCGCGGTGGAGGCGCATCTCGGCGGTGCGGACGGCATTACGGTGCATCTGCGCGAAGACCGGCGGCATATTCAGGATCAAGACGTGCGCCGTCTGCGCGAGCTCACTCACATCAAGCTCAATTTGGAAATGGCCGCCACCGACGAAATGGTGAAAATCGCCTGTGGCATTAAGCCGGAGATGGCGATGTTGGTGCCGGAAGGTCGGCATGAAATTACCACGGAAGGTGGGCTGGATGTTGCCGCCCAAGAGGCTCGGCTGAAGGGGATCGTCACGACATTGGCCTTGGCGGGCATCGTCGTGAGCGTGTTTATCGATGCGGATGTTAAGCAAGTGGAGGCGTCGCGGCGTATCGGTGCGAAAGTTTGTGAGTTGCATACGGGGCCCTACGCCCATGCGTTTCATCAGCACGGTCGCGACGCGGAGAGCGGGGCGGTGGTTGCGGAGTTGGAGAAAATCGTCGGCGCCGGGAAGGCGGTTCGTGATTTAGGCATGCGTTTTAACGCCGGTCATGCGCTCAACTATTTCAATGTACAGCCCGTGGCTCGCCTGGTTGGCGTGCGCGAGTTACACATCGGCCACGCCATCGTCAGCCGCGCGGTGTTTATCGGCATGCGCGAAGCGGTGCGTGAAATGAAAGCGCTGATGACCCACGCCGCCGGAATGGCGCAATGATTTATGGCATTGGCACGGATATTATTGCCGTGCATCGTATCGAACGCGTATTTACGCAATACGGTCGACGTTTCGCCGAGCGGATTTTGGCGCCACAAGAACTTATCGAATTCGACGCACATAAAATGAAAACACGATTTTTGGCGAAGCGTTTCGCCGCGAAGGAAGCGTTTAGCAAAGCCATGGGCACGGGAATTCGCAAGCCGGTGACCTGGTGTTACATCGCCGTCAGCCACGATGCACGGGGCAAACCGGTGATCGACCCGCACGCGGATTTGCAGCGCCGCATGGGCGAGCTGGGCATCGTCGGCAGCCATGTTTCAATCACCGACGAGCAGGATACGGCCGTCGCATTCGTTATCTTGGAGGCTAGGTAAATGGGCCCGGTGATGATCGACGTTGCTGGGCTGGAACTCACGGCAGAGGATCGCGAACGGCTGCGCCATCCGCTGGTGGGTGGCATTATTTTGTTTGCGCGTAACTATGAATCGCCGCAGCAGTTGCTGGCGTTGACCCAGAGCATTCGCGCGTTGCGAACGCCGTCGCTGCTAGTCGCGGTGGATCACGAAGGCGGACGCGTGCAGCGTTTCCGAGATGGGTTTACGACGATTCCGCCGATGCGCACCTATGGCCAACTGTGGGATCAAGACCCAGCCAAGGCGAAAGAGTTAGTAAAAAAAACCGGCTACGTCATCGGTGCGGAATTGTTAGCGCATGCGGTGGATTTCAGTTTCGCGCCGGTGTTGGATTTGGATTATGGCGAAAGCTCGGTGATCGGCGATCGATCCTTCCACCGCGATCCGCTCATCGTGACTGAGTTGGCGCGCGAACTGATCGCCGGTTTTGCCGCGGCGGGGATGGGCTGGGTTGGCAAGCATTTCCCCGGCCACGGTTTTGTGCGCGGCGATTCTCACCACGAAGTTGCGATCGACAATCGCGCCTACGAGGACATCGAACGCGATGACTTGATTCCATTCCGCGAACTCGCCAGCGTCGGCATGGGCGGGGTGATGCCGGCGCACGTGATTTATCCCGATGTGGATGCGTTGCCAGCCGGGTTTTCCTCATTTTGGCTGAAGGATATTTTGCGCGATCAGTTGGGTTTCGAAGGCGTCATATTCAGCGACGACTTGTCGATGGAGGGCGCGAGCACGGCCGGTGGCGTGGTAGAACGTGCGGCATCGGCGCTGGCGGCGGGTTGCGATATGGTGTTGCTGTGTAATAACAGTGAACAGGCCGACCGGCTTTTATCCGGGCTTAACCTTGCGGTTGAAGCCGAATCGATCGCCCGCTTCGAGCGCATGCGGGGGCGCGGCGCCGCACGTTATCTCGCGTTAATAGATGACGCGCATTACGCCGCGTGTTTAGTTGCGATGAAAGGCGCCGATCTCGCTTAGCCTAAGTTCGCGGCGAGTAGTTTTACTCTGATTTTTGAGACTGGGCTGAACGCCGTATCCCTATTGGCTCGTGGCATGGCATGCGTGGACAGCCGCATCCCTGTTGCATCCTGGCAGACCTGTTTGGAGATTTTAAAACTAGAAAAAAAAGCGGGAATACCGAGGCTGGAGCGGTATTCCCGTTAGAAAAACGTTGAAAAGTAGTTAGGCGTTTAACGCGGATATTTCTATCGATGTATTGCCAACCGGATAACCCGCGGCGCTTGGCATTGATGCCCGATTACGACTCTTGGGTTCGTAGCCGATACAGTTGGATTTCTCTGGATAACCGGGTAAATCAAATCCGCAAACGTCGCCCGAAGTAACTCGATTTGAGCCGCCAAACGATATGACAAATTCTACCGTGCGATACTGGCAATTCGGGCAAAGATTTTGGCACGCGCTGTTCATCTACTCTCCATCAAATCAGTTACAGCTAAGCACCGACGCTTTGGATGTTGCGTAACCGTCAGGTCTTCACAATAGGATCTTAGCAAGTGCTATGCCAACTAATTTTTATCGTTAGTAAACAGTAGATTAATATAATATTCCTTGAATTGTCGCGAGTTCAAGGACTGAAAACCACGAGCAAACCGTCTCTAAATGGCGACAGGAACCACATGGGAATGGCTAAGTAACTGTTTAGAAGCTGAAATGCACGTCGCCGGACGGCGACATCAGGTCAATGCTTTGAATGAGCCAGGGTTAAGTTCGTTACGCTGCAATAATTTATAAAACTCGGTGCGATTACGCTTAGCAAGCCGTGCGGCCTGGCTGACATTGCCGTTGGTGATCTTTAGCAGCTGAACGAGGTACTCACGCTCAAAATGTCGCCGCGCTTCCTCAAAGGATGGCACCATCGCCGAATCGCTTTGCAAACATTTTTGCACCAGCGCAACCGGGATAATGTTGGTCGTGCAGAGCGCCAGTGTCTGTTCCACAACGTTATACAGTTGTCGAACGTTCCCTGGCCAGGGCGCCGAAACTAACTGCTCCATCGCCTCCGGCGCAAAACCATTCACTTGTTTTTCATAGCGTTTATTCAACGTCTCAAGAAAATGCACGGCGAGCATAGGAATGTCCTCGCGGCGATCTTTCAAAGGGGGTAAAAGCAAGGAGACGACGTTGAGGCGGTAATACAGATCCTCACGGAATGTCCCTGCGGCAAGCGCTTCTTCCAGATTACGGTGGGTCGCCGAAATGATTCGTACGTCAATGGCGATATTTGTCGTTGAGCCGACCGGCCGCACCTCGCGTTCTTGCAGGACGCGGAGCAATTTTACCTGTAAAGACAATGGCATATCGCCAATTTCGTCGAGAAATAGAGTGCCTTTGTTGGCCGCTTGAAATAGACCGGGGTGGTCGCGCATAGCGCCGGTAAATGAGCCCTTCATGTGGCCGAACAATTCGGATTCGAGCAGTGGCTCAGGAATCGCGCCACAGTTCACCGCGATAAAAGGCTTGTCGCGACGCTTACTGGCGCGATGAATTGCGCGCGCCAACAGCTCTTTGCCGCTCCCGCTCTCGCCATGGATAAACACATTCGCGTCGCTTTCGGCCATCAACCGTGCCTGGCTAAGGATATCCTGCATCTTGGCGCTGCGAGTGATGATTTCACTCGCCCAGTGCGCGCTTTCATCCTCACTTTCAGAGCGCGTGGCATGACCTCCAACTAATAGTGCTTTCTCAACTTGACCCAATAACGTCTTGCTATCAAATGGTTTAGTAAGGTATCCAAATACGCCGCTACGAATCGCCGAGACAGCGTCCGGGACGGTGCCATGGGCCGTGAGGATGATCACCGGTAACGCCGGATTGTTCTGGTGAATTGCCGCGAATAACGCCATGCCGTCCATGCCATGCATGCGCAAATCAGTGATGACCAAACTGGGCCGCGAATGGGCGAGGCAGGCGAGCGCCTTCTGTGCACTGTCAACGGCCGTGATGTCATAACCGGCACCCGTTAGGCGGATCGAAAGCAACCGCAAGAGTTCGATGTCGTCATCTACCAACAGAATTTTATGTTTAGCGGCGATTGTCATTTTTTTGGTTCAGGTTTCCCCTGTTGCTGGCGCTCGATTAGTGTTCTTTCAATATTCGTCAATGCGTCGAGTTTTTGTTGCAAGTTATCGGCGCGTTTTTGTTCGTCTTTCAGTTTTTGCGCCAGAACGGATACCGTTTGGCTACTGTCTTCTTGCTTAGTCTGACTTGAGGTCTGCAACGTATCATAGCGCTTCTGCTCATCTTTCAATTTGGCATTTAGGATTTGGATGGCTTCATCCTGTTTCGCCGCAAGGGATTCCAAGCGCTTCTGATCATCACGTGCACGCTGCATGTTTTCATCGTGGCGCGACTCCTTGTAGAACTGAGCTTGAAGAACATTGGCAAGATTTCTCAGCGCAACCTCTTCTTCCGTTTCGTCCTTCATCGTTTCCTGAAGCAAGTTTAGTGCCCGCGCGGAGTCTTGCAAGCCCGTGACCGGTAAACTCAATAGAAGTGCGAGCTTGATTCGGTTGAATGCGTTAGGTGTGGTTGGGGTCACGCGGTTCGCCTCCGCATACTCCTTCATAACTTTCTCTTTCGGCGCTTTGCGCATGGTGAGGTAATAGTCGATTAGTGCGTCAGCTTGACTCTTAAAGCCCGCCGCGGGCAGGATGGTTTCGACAATCGGAACGCACTCCGCATTCTTTGCGAGCGGCGATTGATTGGTATTGCATTTGTCGTTGGCATTGCTGCGCAGGTTGTTAGTACAACCGGCGAACAGCATCGCCGTCATCCCGGCAGCCAGCCCTACGTTAATAATTCTTTTCATTTTTTAACCCTCGTGGTTTTGCGGCAGGGTCACCCGAAAATGAGCGCCCGGCATGCTATTTTGTACAATTTCTACATGCCCATTGTGGGCCAAAACAAACTCCTTAATAATCGCAAGCCCCAGCCCGGTTCCCTCACTTGCGTTTTGTTGCGGTGTCCGGCCCTGATAGAAGGCCTCGAAAACCCGATCCCGATCCTGTTCTGAAATACCCGGACCTTGATCCGAAATGTCGATGGTCACGTTACTACCGTGTTGCCGGAGGTTTATTATAGTCGCTCCTCCCTGCGGGGAGAATTTGATCGCGTTGGATAGCAAGTTGTCTATCACGATTCGAATTTTTTCCGCGTCGGCTCGGATAGGTAGCGTTTCTGGGCTGATCAAATTAAATCTCAATTCCTTGCGCTTCAGAGCCAATTTCTGTTCTTCCGCGACGGCGGCGACCGTTCGCCTCAGATCGAAATTTTCAAACTTCAGGAATCCCTTGTGTACCTCGGCTGCGCCGGCCGCGCTTAGATTCAACAGATCGTAGATCAATTTCTGCAGTTGATTGGTTTTGTGCTGCAAAATGCTGGCGATTTCGTGCTGTTCGGGCGTTAGCTTGCCAACCACTTCATCGACCAAAATTTGGCTTCCCTCGCGCAACGCCGCCAGCGGCGTTTTGAGTTCATGGGACACGTGTTGAAAGAATTTTGTTTTTTGTTCTTGTAGGTCGTATAAGCGTTGTCGCAACCAGTCCAGGCGCTTGCCGAGATCCACCAGATCCTGTGGGCCTTTGACTTCGATCGGTACGGTCAACTGACCATCGCCGATGCGACGGATTCCCGTATAGATCTGGCGAAACGGGCGGGTGATAAGGAAGGTGAAGAAAATGGAAAAGATCAGTGCCAGCGGAATCGGCGCGAGCAGTTGCCACAATAATATTTCGCGTGCGCGATTGGAAGCCAGACTCAACGCCTCGGCTTCGCGGCCGATGACGGTATCGCTTTGGGCCAGTATGGATTTTCCAAGTTGATCGAGTTTGCTGAAAAAGGCAATACTTTGCTCGCCGGTGAAGGGGGGAATCGACGTTCCTAGAACCCTTTCAAAGAGTTGATTTTCAACGCTTGTCAGTTCTGTTAGTTTCGCCCGTTGATCCAGATCGAGCGCGCGGGCGCTCAAGGTTTTCGCGGCTGTTTGCACTTCGTCGTGGAGCTTGGAATACCCGTCCAATAGCTTGTGATCTTCGACCACCAAGTACTGACGCGTAACGCGTTCCATATCCGTGATGCGCTGAATCAGCAATCGGCTGTCTTGTGTGATGCGAACGGCCTCAAATACCGCACGTTGTCCCCGACCCGCCAATAATTCCAAATTACTCGCGACGTTATAAAAAGCGAACGCCAGGGGCAGCAAGATCAGAACCAAGCCGACTAGAATTAGCCGGGTAAGAGATTTTGGGTAATTGAACACGGCGGATTTCCTGGGTGGGTGCTAACGTGACCGCGAGAAATACAGGGCCACTAAGCTCACTAAGGCCAACAACGCCGGGAGCCAACCGAACGGTGTTGGAACAGATGCGCTTTGGCCAACGCCGCCGGCGGACAACAGCTTGACCAAGTTCGTCGGCAAAGTCAGGTGCGCATAGCTCAAGCCCGTTTCTTGGGCGAGCTGCTGCAGGTAAGCCTCTTTTAGTGACGAGAGGTGTTCGGTTGGCGCGCGTTTTTTTACTTCGTTCCCAGGTTGATCGATCCCCGCGGTGGTTTCCCCGGACACGCTGCTGCTTCGCCCCTGACTGTAAACGTCGATTTGCGCGACTTCGTCGGCCTGCCAATAGCCCAGGGCATTGCCGTCGGGATCAAATTTTGGGATGCGAGAGAGTTCGTTGCCGCCGACCCCGATCAAGATGCCCTTTACTTCGCCGGGTTTTACGTCGATACGTGGACGATGGTTTAGGCTAATGGGCGGTGCCTCATGCCCGTCGGTTAGAAATACTAAACTTGGTCTGGGTTCAACCACCACCGCCATCTTGAGCCCCCAATTTAACCCCTTGGCAATCTCGCTGCCACCGGCCCAGGCCATCTTGCCGCTGATTTGACTGATGGATGAGGAAAGCTCCGCGTAGTTGTTACAGACTTCGACCGGCGTTAACAACAAAAATGAGCGATATTCAGTGAAGATGGCGAGGCCCATGCGCGATCCACAGGGCATTTCGGCGAGGGATTTTCGCAGTGTATCCTTAACGACTTGAATTCGGCTCACCGGCTTCTCATCGATTTGGTAATCGCGGGTATTCATGCTCTGGGATACATCGATGACAAAGATGCTGTTGAACACGTCGCGATGCCATGGAAGGGTAGGGCGCAGCAGCGCGATCACAAGCAAACCCAGTGCGATGAGAAGCCCGCGGCTGCGGCCGTCGAGGCCCCGTAGTATCGCCTTCCATTTTTGCCTCACGGCAGCCCTAGTGTGAAACCGCGCATCGTGGTCGGAGCACGTTCGGATTGCTGCGGTGGCGGCAGGTCGGCGTCGTCGCTGTCATCGGGATCGGGAACCAGGCGCAGAGTACGTTCGAGGTTGTATTTTGCATCCCAGTATCCTGGATCGGTTCGCAACAGCGCGCGATAGGCATTTTTTGCCATCTCCGCCAAAGGCAAGCCTAGGTGCGGATTGTCGCCGCCGCTAAATTCCATTGCCCTCATTAGATAACCGTTGGCACGGTTATACGTAGCGGCGCGCGCAAGTGCGGCGTCGGGCGAAGTTTCAATACTTTTATAAAGTGCAGTCGCGCGCTCACGATCGCCCTTTTGCGCTTGGAAAAAAGCTTGGGCGAATAGCGCCTGCGGCGGTAGGGCACCCTGAGTAGCGACGATGGAGCCGTCCTTGATGGCGTCATTCAGGCGTTCTGCTTGCCACCAGCGATAGCCGTCCAATAGCACTAACCCGAGCAGTCCGAGCGCTAACCAGCGCAACGAGCGGTAGATTTTTACGCTTAGCGCCATGCTTTTACCTCTACGCATTTTGTTGCGAGCAATATGATTAGAAGTGTTGCCGCGAGCAAATAGCACTCCCACGAAAGATCGCGGCGCGGAACGATTTCATTGAAGGTGATAGGCAAGTTTTCCAAACGATTGAGATCTTGAATCGAAAGTTGAAGGGCGTTGGAATTCTCCGCCTCGTAGGCGTGATAAGGCGTCTTGATGGATTTGAAGAATTCATGCAATGCAATTTCCGGCGAGCCGTCGATGCCGCCTAAGCCATCGTCGGGGGCGCCGAACAAACTGGGGCTGTTGACCGAGCGTAGGTAGATCCAATACAGGCCGGCGCGGTTGCGCTTCATCAAGTTCGCTAACTTTTCGCGCGTAACGGCATCAATGCGCGCGCCACCGTCAGAAACCAAAAGGACAATTCGCGAACCGGCGTAGGGTTGGTTGTCAAAGAACGCTAGGGCGGCAAACAAGCCGCGCGCGATGTCGGTGTCCGACAGGCCGCGACCAACGTCACCGGCGCGAATGGCCGCTTGGACGACTTCTTGCTTTTGTGTGAACTCAAGGATGCGCATGGGGTAAGCGCTGAAGCCGACCATGCCGAACATATCCTGCGGGCGCTTCGACGCGAAGTCCGCTAGTATTTTCCGCGCAACTCGACCTTTGATTTCCCGCTGTTGTGCTTCGTTAAAAACCTTACTTGGATCATGATTGACGCGCCCTTGGTTAAAGGCTTCGTCCATGCTTCGGCTACGATCTAACAATATTACAATCTGCGCACCGCGACCGACCCGCTCGATCGCGATTTCCGATCGATGGATGCCGGACAGTCCGACGATCACGGCGGCAACGGCGCCGGCAACCACTAGTTTTAGCACCAGCCCGAGAATTTCGGAAATTGTGTCACGCGGTAAAAGCCGCAACCAACCATAACTCAGCGCTTGGCGACCAGTGCGGAAAAACGGCAACAAAGCCAGCGGTAGGAGCAGTAGCACCAGCGGATAGGTGAATTCAAGCTTCACGCCGCACCGCGTTCGACATCGCGCCAAGCACGGCAAAAGTTCAACATCCAGGGCAGCGAGCGCTGTGACTCCGGCACGCCGACGCCAAAAAATTCGTCCCGCGACAACTGGAAGAATTGTCGTGTCATCGTGGCTAAATCCGATTGGATGGGGCGATGCGCTAGAAATCGCTCGATATTCTCGACGAACAACGATCGACCCGCTGTTTCATTCAATGCTTGGTGCAGGTGCTCAAGCGCTTGAGAAAACGCAACAGCGGAGGGGCGCTTGGCAAGTCGGTCTAACTCGCGATAGGCGCGCGTAAACGGTCGGCGCTGTGTTGCGAGGTAAGGGATACCGAAATGGCGATAGCACCAAAACAGGATCAGCGAAATCAACGCCATGCCATAAGCGATCAGGCGATGCCGAAATCCCGTGGTGTCGATACCTTGCGGAACAACATCCGGCCGCATCGCCTCAAGACCATCTCGTGCCAGGACTTCTTCCGGCGTGATGGGGCCGATGGTAACGGGCCATTCCGTCGATTTTGCTTCGATTAATTTGTCGGCTTTGGAAAAAATAAAACGTTGTGCCGGTAGTTCGACCACTTGCACTTCAATCGGTGCGTTGGGAAACTGATAAAGCAGTTTCACACGATATATTTTGCCGGCCGCGCGCGCAATTTCCGTTACATTCACGCTGCGTAGTTCAAGCCAAGTGTTTAGGCGCACCGGTTTAGGTAATTTTTTTTCGTCCAGGGTTTGGCCACCCGTTACCGTCAGGATCAGTTCCTGCTCTAGCGTATCGCCGACCACATAACCAAATGGTCGCGGATTCCGTGCCGTGATGTCTACTTCAGCCGCCGCGTTTGCCGCGATGCAAAAAAGTAATCCGAGATTAACGCCAATGCGTTTCATGCCGTTACCTCGTCGTTTGCTTGATCTACTTGGAAAAAGTACTCGGTGATGCGTTCGGCATCGAAGGTGTCTTCGATGAACAAGGCGCGCATCGCGTTCTTCTGAAAGCAATCGACCAGCCATTTACGGCGCGATTCAAACGCGGCTTGCAGCCGTTCGTTGAATGAATGCCGCAATAGCAGGGTCTTGCGGCGGCCCGATTCGCTGTCTTGTACCGCGACGATGCCAAAACGCGGCATGCGTTGATATTCCGCGCGATCCCATAGAACAATGGGGCAGACGTGATGCGCCGCGAGAGAATGCAACAGGCCGGTGAGAGTTGAGTCCTCAAAGTGAAAATCCGAAACTAAAAATACCAAGCTCTTTTGTAGCGATAAGTAGCGCGATGCTTCGAGCAATCCGAGCGCCGACGTGCGGATTGGCTGCAAGCAGCGCAAGCGCTGCGCGATGTCTAGGCCTGCGCCGAGTGCGTGGGTTGGCGGCAAAAGGAAATCGGCGCGCAGCGTATTATCGCACCCGACAAAGGCGAAGCGATCCCCGCTACGATGGACTGAATAGGCGAGGGATTCGGTAAAATTCGCAAGGATATCGAGCTTAAGGTTAACCCCCTGAAATGCCATCGATGCCGACAAATCCGCGATTAGATAGACTGGAACCTGGCTGCGCTGACGAAAACTGCGCACATACCATTGCTCGAACGGATCCGACAAGCTGGCGCGAATGTCGAGTCGGCGCGGATCCGGCGCCGCCAATAACGGAAGATTGCCGCGGAACTCCAAACCGCCGCCCGATTGGCTGCTGCGATGATGTCCCGGCAAATGGCTTTTGGTGCGCCAATCTATTTTGTAATGGAACTCTTTTAACATCACCGATTATTTTATACGAGTTCGGTGTGGCATCTGTGCGAATGTGGTAAAAATTCAAGCCGGGAATAATCTGATTTCGATATTCAAGTGGCTTCTAGCGTGTACAATACAAGTATCTGATTTAGTACAACTTGCAATTCTTCTTCTGTATCGATCCAAGCAGCTATGCGTATCTTGCTCAGTAATGATGATGGTTACTTCGCCCCGGGCCTGCGCCATTTGGCTGACGCGCTTGGCGCAATTGGGGAGATTACCGTCGTCGCGCCGGAGCGAGATCGAAGTGGCGCGAGCAATTCGCTCACTTTGGATCGTCCGTTGAAATTGGGTCAAGCAAGCAACGGCTTTTTCCATCTCAACGGCACACCGACCGACTGCGTTCACATGGCCGTTACCGGCTTGCTGGATCACCTGCCAGACATTGTCGTATCGGGCATCAATCACGGCATGAACATGGGCGACGATACGGTTTATTCCGGTACGGTAGCAGCCGCGACGGAAGGCTATTTGCTGGGTATCCCGTCGATCGCGATATCGCTGGTGACGGCGGGCAACAATCACTTTGATACCGCGGCGAGAGTCGCGGTGGATATGGTCAATCAATTTCGCGACCGGCCTTTTCGCGAGCCGATCTTGTTGAATGTGAATGTCCCAGATATCCCATACGAAGAATTGCGTGGGCGTGAAATTACCCGTCTCGGTAAGCGCCACAAAGCGGAGCCAATCGTCAAATCGCAAAATCCACGCGGAGAAACCATTTATTGGGTGGGTGCGGCCGGACCTGCGCAGGACGCGGGTGAGGGTACGGATTTTTATGCCGTTAAAGCGAATCGCGTGGCGATCACGCCGCTGCAAATCGACCTGACTCACTACGCGCAGCTAGACACTGTGAAGCATTGGCTGATGCCATGACCGCACGTCAGATCGGCATCGGCATGACCTCCCAGCGAACGCGGCAGCGGCTGGTCGATCGGCTTCGCGAGGCGGGAATTAAAGATGAACGCGTCCTCGCGCAAATCTATGAAATGCCGCGCCACTTGTTCGTCGATGAAGCCCTGGCAAGCCGCGCCTACGAAGACACACCGCTTCCTATTGGCTTTAGCCAAACCATTTCCAGCCCCTACATCGTTGCGCGCATGACCGAGCTGGTTCGAAACGGGCGAGCACTCGGACGCGTGTTGGAGATCGGCACCGGTTGCGGTTATCAAACGGCGATCTTGGCGCGATTCGCCAAAGAAGTGTATTCGATTGAACGCATCGAGGCGTTGCTGATCAAGGCGCGCACTAATTTGCGCGGGATCAAAACCAATAACGTACGTTTCAAGCATGGTGATGGCAGTTATGGATTACCCGAGGCGGCCCCCTACGATGGCATTGTGATGACCGCGGCGGCTCTGGAAACGCCGCAAGAATTGCTCGCGCAGCTTGCGCCCGGCGGACGCCTCGTATTTCCAAGAGGGCAAGACAGTCAGTGTCTGTATGTCGTCGAGAATACCGATCAAGGACTGGTCGAAACCAAGCTGGAGGCGGTTAAATTCGTACCGCTGCTACCGGGAGCGATTCGTGCTTAAACCGATGATTTTGTCAGTTCAAAACATTCTTCCAGCGATTGTTCTCGCTGCCGCCCTGGCCGGATGTGTGGCCGCCCAGCGTGCGCCGGTGACCGAGCGCACAGCCGCGCCGGTGGCAAAATCGGTAGTCGTTAGCCCCGCCTCGCCGCCCGCCAGAGAAATCCCGAAAGCATCCGCCGCAAAACCCGCCGACGCGCGACCAACAACCCATGTTGTGCAAAAAGGCGAAACGCTTTTCAGCATCGCACGACAATATGGTTTGAATTATCAAGAGTTGGGCGCTTGGAATAACCTGGCCAATGCGAATGCAATCAAGGAAGGCACCGAGTTGCAACTAACTTCGCCGAACGCCCGCGGCGGACAACCCGGCGCCACCGCCTTGCCGATTAGTATTGATGTGACGCCGGAGGGTAAGCCGGCGGCTGAATCGGTAAGCTTGCCACCGCCGCACGGGCCAAAAGTAGAAGAAAACCAGCCCGATGCAATGCTGAAATCCGAGCCAAAAGCGACTCGAACTCCCTATTCGGAAGCGGCGCTACAAAAAATCCAGCGCGGTGACAGTACCGAACGAGGCAACACGACTAGCCCCGAACCTATCCCAGAGCCCAAGCGCGAGGCCAATCCCGCGGCGCCAATCGATAACGAAAGTTTACAATGGGTTTGGCCGGCAAATGGTAAGATCATTTCAAGTTTTAGTGAGAGCTCGAAGGGGCTCGATATTGCCGGTGTTCACGGCCAGCCTGTTGTTGCAGGCGCCGATGGACGTGTGTCTTACATTGGAAATAGTTTACGCGGTTATGGGAAAATGATCGTCATCATTCACAACAAGAGCCATCTAAGCCTATATGCGCATAACAGCGCGATTTTGGTGAAAGAGGGACAGACTGTGTCAAAGGGTCAAAAGATCGCTGAAATGGGAAACAGCGATGCTGAAAATGGCACGGTCAAGTTGCACTTTGAAATCCGCCGGTTGGGGAAGCCCGTTGATCCATCGAAATATTTGCCCAGCGAAAGGTCATCATGAGCCACCCAGTTGAACAAGAATTAGACGAAGACGAAGAAGCGGTAGAAACGCCACAAGCCGAAGAGTGGCAAGCTGAAGCGCCCGAGGTCGCGGAACCCGCCACTGATTGGCAGGCCGACGCGACTCAACTTTACCTAAACGAAATTGGGCAAAACGCCCTATTGACGGCTACCGAAGAACGCGAACTTGCGTTCAAAGTGCAGGCAGGGGATTTTCCCGCACGGCAAAAAATGATCGAGCACAATCTGCGGCTGGTCGTCAACATTGCTAAGCACTACATCAATCGTGGCATACCACTGCTTGATCTGATCGAGGAAGGAAACCTTGGCCTAATCCATGCGTTGGAAAAATTCGAGCCGGAACGCGGTTTTCGATTTTCGACGTACGCCACTTGGTGGATTCGCCAAAACGTCGAACGTGCGATTATGAATCAATCGCGAACGATCCGATTGCCGGTTCACATAATCAAAGAACTCAACGTTTACCTACGCGCCAAGCGCCACCTGGAAGCGCGCTGCGAAGCGGAACCCACGGCAGAAGATGTGGCCTCGTTGTTGGGCAAGGACGTGGAAGAAGTGCGTCGCGTGTTGAACCTCAACGAACGCATGGCGTCGCTTGATGCGCCGCTAGATATTGATCCAAGTTTGTCGCTGGGGGAATCGATCGCTGACGACCAGTGCATCGCGCCGGAAGAGTTATTGCAACGTGACGAAGTGATCGGTCGAGTGCGCGAGTGGATGGAACAATTGAACGATAAACAACGCTGGGTCATCGAACGCCGCTTTGGGCTTAACGATCATGACATTTATACGCTCGAGGAGTTGGCCACGACGATGAAACTCACGCGTGAGCGCGTGCGGCAAATTCAGCTCGAGGCATTGGCCGCCTTGAAGCGCGTGCTACGGCGCAATGGTATGTCAAAGGAAATGCTGTTTTAACGGAAGGGCCAAGCGCTAGCGCTTTATTTTCCATTGAATTGTGGCGGACGTTTTTCCAGGAAAGCTTGAACACCCTCGGAAAAATCCGCCGACATGGCCGCTAGTCCCTGGGCGTCGCGCTCCCAGTCTAACTGCTGATGCAAATCGTGGTTAGCCGATACCTGCATCGCTTGTTTAATCAATCCCAACGCCACGCCGGGGCCAGACGCCAATCGCTTAGCCAGGGATCGAGCATCGGTCATTAGTTGGTCGTCGGGCAATACCTTCCAGATCATTCCCCAATCCGCCGCCTGGTGTGCTGAAATTTTCTCGCCGAGCATCGTTGCGGCCATTGCGCGCGCTGAACCGATAAGCCGTGGCAAATAGTAGCTTCCACCACAATCCGGAATCAGCCCGATATTGACAAAGGCTTGGAGAAATCCGGCCGATTCGCCCGCCAGCACAATGTCGCAGGTCAGTGCCAGATTTGCCCCGGCGCCGGCAGCGATGCCGTTGACCGCCGCAACAACGGGTTTTTTCAGACTGTGAATTCGTCGGATCAAGGGATTGAAGCGCTCATTCAGACTCTTGCGGACCTGTTCACCTTTATCGCCCGGCTGACCTTGGCGCACATTCAAATCCTGGCCTGCGCAAAAGCCGCGCCCCGAGCCGGTGATCAATACGGTTCGAATGCCGGAATCGGTTTCGACGATCTGAAATGCCTGATGCAATTCCGCCAACATGTCGGGATTAAAGCTATTCAATTTGTCCGGCCGATTGAGGGTGATTTCGGCGACGCCATCGGCAATGCTAAAAAGCAGGGTGGTGTAACTCATAGGTCTGGATTAGGCTTTGCTTTAGAATAGCGCCATTCTATCGCTTACCCATTTACCGTCGGAGAAAATTTATGGACTATGAAAATATTTTAGTGGAGGCGCGCGGCAATGTCGGCGTCATCCGCCTCAATCGTCCGCAAGCGCTTAATGCCCTATCACCCGCGCTGGTCAAGGATCTTGGCCAAGCGCTTGATATTTTCGAGAAGGATCAGAACATTCGCGCGATGGTCATTACCGGTAGCGATAAGGCATTTGCCGCCGGCGCGGACATCAAGGTGATGCAGAATTTCAGTTACATGGACACCTATCTTTCCAACTACATCACCGAGGGTTGGGAGCGCGTTGCCCATTGTCGTAAACCGTTGATCGCGGCGGTCGCCGGATTCGCGCTGGGCGGCGGTTGCGAGATGGCGATGATGTGTGACTTCATTTTAGCCGCGGACAATGCCAAGTTCGGCCAGCCCGAGATCAAGCTGGGCGTCATTCCCGGTGCCGGTGGAACACAGCGTTTGACGCGCTTCGTCGGCAAATCCAAAGCGATGGAAATGGTGCTCACGGGTCGCATGATGGACGCACAGGAAGCAGAACGCAGCGGCCTGGTATCGCGTATCGTGCCGCTGGCGGATCTTGTCGAGGAGGCCATCAAGGTCGCGCAACAAATCGCCGACTTATCGCTGCCGATCGTGATGATGGCGAAGGAATCCGTCAATCGCTCCTATGAAACGACGCTTGCCGAAGGCGTTTTGTTTGAGCGCCGCACGTTCCATTCCACTTTCGCTACGGAAGACCAAAAAGAGGGCATGGCGGCGTTCGTCGAAAAACGCAAACCCGCTTTTAAGCATAAATAATCGATGACTGTTCGCACTCGTTTCGCACCTAGCCCGACCGGCTATCTGCACATCGGCGGCGCCCGCACCGCCCTGTATTCGTGGGCGTATGCGTGCAAGCATGGCGGTAAATTTATTTTGCGCATCGAAGATACTGACGTTGAGCGTTCCACAAGCGAATCAACTCAAGCGATTCTCGATGCGATGGATTGGCTCGGCCTTGACTACGATGAAGGCCCGTTCTATCAAATGCAGCGGCTCGATCGTTACCGTGAAATTGCCGAGCGCTTGATAAATGAAGGCAAAGCGTATCACTGCTATGCCAGTAAAGAAGATCTCGACGCCATGCGCGATGGGCAGCGCGCGCGCGGTGAAAAACCCCGTTACGATGGCCGTTGGCGTCCGGAAAATGCAACCGGTAAAACACCGCCCGCCGGTGTGCGGCCGCTGATTCGATTCCGCAATCCCGATGCTGGCGAGGTGAGTTGGAACGATCTGGTTAAAGGCCCGATAACCATTGCTAATCGCGAGCTCGACGACCTGGTTATCGTGCGTGCCGACGGTGTGCCGACCTACAATTTCGGCGTTGTGGTAGACGATCTCGATATGGCGATGACGCACATTATTCGCGGTGATGACCACGTCAACAATACGCCGCGCCAGATCAATATTTTCCGCGCGCTCGGCGCGACCTTGCCAGCATTCGCTCATGTGCCGATGATTCTCGGTGACGATGGTGAACGCCTATCGAAACGTCACGGCGCCGTGAGCGTGATGCAATACGAAGAGGAAGGGTTTCTACCGAAGGCGTTGCTGAATTATCTCGCGCGACTTGGCTGGTCTCACGGCGATGAAGAATTGTTCTCGATGGAAAAATTTGTCGAGTGGTTCGATCTCGGCAATATCAGCCGATCACCGGCGCGCTTCGATGGCGAAAAATTGTCTTGGCTGAATCAGCAATATCTCAAAGAGGCGAGCGCTGCTGAATTGGCGAAGTGGGTTACGCCAAGATTGCGCATGCGCGAATGCGCCGTTGAAGATGGCGACGCCAAGCTCAACGCGATCGTCGATTTGCTCAAGCCGCGCGCCACCACCTTGGAAAATTTAGCCGATAGCGCGATCTATTTTTATCGCAACGTTAAGCCCGCGGCGTCGTTGGTTAAAGAACATCTCAAGCCGGAAATACTGCCGGTGCTCGGCGAGCTTGCGGAAAAATTACAGGTCATCGCCTGGAACAAAGAGGCGATCAACGCCGTCCTCAAAGAAACTTTAGCCGTCCATAAACTCAAGCTCGGCCAGATCGGCATCCCGCTGCGCGTCGCCGTGTCGGGCGGAACGCAAACGCCGTCGCTTGACGTGACGTTGGATTTGATTGGCCGCGATGCTGTAGTCGAGCGCATCAAACGCCAACTCAAATAGGCCGGCGCGAAATTCACCAACCACTAATGCCATCCTGAACGCAGTGAAGGATCTGCTGTGTTGGGTGGATCAACGGCTTGCAAAAGCAGATCCTTCACTGCGTTCAGGATGACAGTGGGTTTGGTTACGCTTCTGAGTTTGATGCGAACTAGTTGCCGTGCCAGGAGCCTCTTGTAGATTGCCTCGTGGCGATGCATGCCAAGAGAGCCTCATGGATATTGCCGATCAAGGCAAGCCAAGCCGCGATCCGCACCAGATATGCCCTCTGGCAGGATGCTATTTTTCATTGGGCGTAACCGTAATCCTACGCTTGCCGAAACTGACGATTTGTCCGGCGCGAATTTTGCAGGTCTTGCGCAATTCAATCTGACCGTCGACGCGCACTTCGCCGCTCGCGACCAAAACCTTTCCGGCGCCGCCGCTGGCGCACAGCCCGACAAGTTTTAGAAGTTGATTGAGTTCGATGAATTCTGCGCTGAGCTTAAACTCGACTTGTTCCATTATTTCAAACTACGATTCCGCCAGCGCGCATTGTTTCAATAAAATCGGTTCGACATGAACCGTGACATCGCCGTTGGCAAACCAAAGTTGACTATCTTGAATCGTGCACTGCAATTCCATGGTGCGTCCGGCGAGCTTCGCCAACGCGGCGCTTGCGGCTTGCGGCACGTTAACCACGGTGAGATTCGACGAGCGCTCCAACGTAGCGCGCTGCGCCTGCCACCATGCATCGATGCTACGTACACCATAGTTGTAGACGAACACTTGATCGGCGCGCCCGCATGCGCGGCGAACGATTTTTTCATCGGGCTGACCGACGTCGATCCACTTCGCGATTGCGCCGGTCAAATCTTTTTGCCACAGATCGGGCTCATCATCGCTGCTCAGTCCCTTACCGAAGGCGAGGGCGTTATCGGCGTGCAGTGCAAATGCCAACATTCGCATCATCATGCGTTCGTCGGTTTCCGAAGGATGGCGCGCAATGGTCAATGCATGGGTATGAAAATAGTTGCGATCCATGTCCGCGACGTGGAGTTGCGCTTTGAAAATTGTCGCTTTGATCGCCATGCTTGATTAGCGGCCAAGGGCTTTGTCGAGCAATTCAGCGACGACTTCATTGATGTTCCCATCGCGTTCCCCGGCAAGTTGCTGAATGTGTTTCACCAGTTCCGCGTCGAGCTTCACGGCGAACGGCACCAGGCCCGCCGCCTGATCGCGCTTTCGCTGTTCACGGCGATCGACGGCGACGTGGGCTTGCGCCGCGAAACGTCCGGGCGTTTTTGTTTGGCTCATCTTGCTATTGATTTTCAGGCCTTTGGCTTTTTCAAGATCGGTTAACTTCATGATGCGGTTCCTTATGTGCTGCAGTGTATTTAGCGCTCGACACTGTAGCACAATGTCCTTAGTTCCATTGACGATGTCGGCCTCACGATTGATGTCAATCGCGACTGGGTGTAATCTAAATCCTTCAAAGAACCGTTCCATGAGGCATCTGGCGCAGCAGTTTACGTTGGGACAGTTCGCAAGTAAAAGTCAATGAGGGGTTTTTGCTTAAGGGAGTTTCGCGATGCCGAATGGGACTAGTCCGAGTGACGCTTTGTTGCGTTTGTTTCTTGAAATGGCCAAGGATGAAAGCTTGACTAAAACCGCGGAGCGCCTGAATGTTTCGCAACCCTCGCTTAGCCAGCACCTCCATCAACTCGAGGCGGCACTCGGTCAACGCTTGATGGAGCGAAACGGCCGCGGATTGCGCATGACGGAGGCGGGCAAGGAACTCGAACACCGGCTGCACGGCGTCTACCACCATATCGATAACTCCATCGCGCGGTTTTGCGGCACGGTAGGGCAGACGGCGGGAGTGGTCAGCATCGCCGGCGTTCACAACCTGAATGTTTATTTTTTACCACCGGTCGCGCTGGGCTTTTCCGCCGAATATCCGGACGTTAGCCTACGCATCCTGGGTCGAACTTCCGCCGATTCCGCCAAGGCAGTTGCGGAGGGCCACGCTGATATCGGTTTGATATACGGCACGAATATCACCGACGAACGATTGGCGATGCTGCACCTGTTTAACGAGAACATGGTCGTTGCCGCCCCCATCGATCATCCCTTCACGGAACGGATTCGCGTTGAAGGCGTATTGCCAAAGCTAACACCCATCATCGTACTGCCGCGCGGTTGCTCGATCAGGAGCATGATCGATCGTGCCTTTCCGCCGGGCCACCTGGTGATCAAGGCCGAGGTCGAGGCGCTGGATGCGCTGTTGAGTCTTGCCGGCCGCGGATTGGGCGTCGGCATTATTCCGGCCCATCTTCCGGAACGCTTTTTCAAATTTTACGGGCTAGAACGGCTGAACTTACAGCGGCCGAAGTTGATGCGAGAAGCAACATTAGTATTTCGCAAGGACGTCGAGCAACCACCGATCATCCAGGCGCTGGCGCAGCGCATTCGAGTTGCCGCACGGCCACTGGACGAGCGCAAAAATTCTGACGCAGTTGAGCGCGTGGCCGCGCGAACCGAATTTGTCTCTGGTTAAATTCCGTTATCTGTCTGCGTTATATCAGATATTGGTGCGGGCCACTATTTGGTGATAGTGCTTTGGTTTAACCTCACTTCATCGTTAGGGGAAATCGCGCGCCATGTCAAAGCTGACGTCAACGTGTGATGGTCATTTTTCTTAATCGATTCCGCAGTAGTAGGCAATTCTGATCACGTGATTTTTTGCGTGACACGGCAACAATGGTGTTGCATCCCAGTTTACCCGACCTAGTAAATTCGGTTTTATAAATCGCACTGCTTAGCGATTTCAAGACCGCAGGATGTTAACAACAATTAGCCAGAGGAAGCCTTTCAATGCCGTCGGATTTAGACGCTAAACTGCAGAAACGTAAGCTCGATGCTCTCAAACGGGGTATTCACCGCGTGCGGGCTGAAGACGCCACTCCATTTTCTGTCCACGTTGTTGGCGTAGGCAAAGCGGGCTGCGCAGTCGTGGCACAAATGCTCCGCGAAGTGACGGCCTCTCATTTGTCTGACGAGCGAGTACGCATCACCGCCCTCGCGGTCGATATCGGAGACTCTGAGTTAAATAAGGTACGGGCTGCGGCCGCCAACTTAAAGTCAGATCGAGTACAAGTCGAGACCTTGGCCCTTGATGTTCCTTCTAAAGGTGAGTTGCAAGAAAGTCTGCGGCGGCATCGCGAATTTTTGCAACTTGAGTATCCGCTTTATCATTTCAACCCGCACTATCAACCGTGGATTTCCGACGATTTAGCACTACCGTCCGCAGACGCGCATGTTGATCGCGCGGTCGCGAAAGCGCTCTATAGCCGCGCGTACTACGATGGTGAACGACCCCTCGCCGCGGCGCTGCGTCGTTTCCGCAAAAGCGTCGAAGCGACAAGTCTGGATTCGATGGTTTCTATGGTCTACGGTTTAGGCGGCGGCACAGGTAGCAGCGTGGCGGTCGATTTGGCTCGCCATTTGTCCACGGTAGAATTCGGCCACCGCGTTGTCGTTGTTGGCATGGGGATCGCGCCCTGCGAAGGCGACGATCCGGCGCATCGATCGAGTGCCTTGTTTCCGGTCATTTCAGAGCTCGACTGCATGCTTGATGAAACCAAGAATCGCGGCGTCGTCGCCGCTTTCGGGGATCTATATAGAAATCCGTTTACCGGCGGTTTCATCGTTGTCCCACAGCAACCTACTTGGCATGCAACCAACGACCTCACCGCCACTCACCAGCGTGTCAACCGCGAACTAGCCTCGCTGCTGTTGCGGGATCAGGGGGCGCAGTTGTGGGAGACATTACGTTTCCTCAATTGGGTCGCGGCACCGTCGACGCAGCATTCCGCGGCACGAACACCGTATGGTCTGCGATGGTTACACCTATGGAATTTTGTCGATATTGATGGCGCTGCTAAATCCTCGGCCGCGCAATGGTTGCGGCAGCTTGGCGTCCGATCCAGTTATAAGCCCGAGATTATCGAGTTGCGCACGGTCAATCCGAATGGCCCGTATCACGCCGGAATCGCGGCAAGTATCGATCAATTTTTTAAACCCGAGGCCGCTACGCTAGCCTCACCCGGCGCAATGGATGGTTCGGTTCAGTTCATCTTGCCGCGACTGTGTAAGACTGACCTCGACTTATTTTTTGCCGCGCAAGAAGCCTATGACGCGCAGCCGCTTCGACAGAAGATTTTAGACCACGCCTGGCTTTTGGATCTGGGAATTATCCTTTGTGAACCCGGCACGCATTTGCAAGGCATGGCGGGCGCCGGTCTGTGGAGCGACATTAGCTGGATAGCGGTTCCTTACGGTGGAATTCGGATCGCCAAGGAACAACGCAAGGAAGCCGCCTGAGTGAATAAGCTCAACCTACAAAAGGAATGGGATGCCGCTTAATTGGGCTGAGGTTAAATCGAAGTACGGCGCCGGCTTCAAAGTGCCGACCGTCGCCGGTGGTAAGTTTCTTCAGGTTTCGCGCGCTGATGACGAAGCGATTTACATCGAATCGCCGATCTGGAGCGCAGTGTTGCGCCGCGCAGATCTTGAAAAAGGTGTCGAGTTGATCGAGATCGGCACCATTTCCCGCGATCCGGGATTGTTCGTCGAAGACTACATGCTGTACGTCTCGAACACGCGCGCGACGTCGGTGGCGCACATCCTGCGCGATCTCGGCTTTCTCGATCATACCGAGACGTTTTCGATTAGGTGTTAATTACAAACGCGGGCTTTGACGCCTCGAATAAGTTGCATGGTTTTGCTGTGTACGACCCGAAGGTAAGAGGGAAAATTTTTGGTCAATGTAATTTAACGTGAAGGAGGTTTTAATGACTGCATCTATTTATCACAGTGCTACCGGCGTTCAGTCGCCCCACTGCATGCATGCCATCGGCATTGGCCGTACCGGTATGGTCTATATCGAGGCGTTGCTGCGCACCGGCGAGATCGAAGATCTGCTGACGGATTCCCGGGCAACCTTTGCCGCGATGGTCGTCGACATCGGCGACCAGGACATGGGCGTCGTCACCGATTATGCGAACTCGTTCAAGAAACGCCTTGAGTCGCGCGGTATTCCGATCGAGCGCTTTCAGTTTCAGGCGATCGCACTGCCCGTTCCGCCCAAAGATGAATTTTTCGAGGGCATGAATCGCACCCGCGAATTCCTCAAGCTCGAATACCCGCGTTACTACTGGAATCCAAATTTCGAATCCTACGTTCCGCACAAATACGAAATGCCCAAGGCCGGTAATCATTTCCCGCGCGCCGTGGCGAAAGGTATCTATGCGAATGCTTATTATGCAGGCGAGCGGCCGATGGACGTGGCGTTACGCAAGTTTGTCGATCAGGTCGAAAAAGCAACATTGCCATCGATGGTCATGGTGTGCTTTGGAATGGCCGGTGGGGTGGGCAGCGGCATCGTCGTCGATTTGGCGCGCCATCTCTCGAACGTCAAGCTCGGACGGCGTATTCCGGTTATTGGCGTCGGTCAGCTCAGTCACAGCGGCGACGACCCGAGTTACCATAACAACGCCACGCAATACACCACGCTCAACGACTTAGATTGCATGCTGGACGACGACAAGAACGCTGGCGTTACCGCCGTTTGGGGCGACTTGTATCGCAGCCCGTTCACCGGCGGATTCTTCGTCGTCAATCCGGAGCAAAGCTGGCAACGCCTGACGGCCTACACCACGACGGGTGAAAAAGAAGTGCGTCAGAATTTCAAGCAGATGGTGACCAACCGTTTCGTCGCCGATTCGTTCATGCGCTTTGCGGTTTTGGAACACGGACGGGTGTTATTTCGTGCGCTGCGCCCGGCGGGATTCACCGGTGCGCCACACGAGACCTTGTCGGCCAAATCGCGCAATTGGACTATGTTCAACGTCGCGAAATTGAGCCATCCCGGTGTCCAGGTTCTGCCGGGTGAAGCAGGTTCGAAGTGGGACGCCGTGCTGGCGCAGTGGATCGAGTTCCTGCCGAAATACGATGGCCTCAAGGACGCCTTCCAGACCGACTACGCGGAAGTTCACGTGCACGCATCACGCGACATGAGCAATGAACTCTTGAACAAAGCGTTTAAGGATCAGGTTACGAAGAGTTATTTAATGGACTCGGAATCGTCGATCCAAATGTTCAATCATGAGTTCTTCGATACGCTGACCGCTTACGCTAACATTATTTTGCCAGGCGTGGCGAAGACTGATCTAAACGCTTTCTGGGAGAGCTAGAAGAACTACGATAAGTTGGATTGGGAAACCAAGCTCAACGAGCATGCGTGGTTGATTGACATCGGGCCGATGTTGTCGGAACCGGCGATCCGTTTCGAAGGCATGGCGGGCGAGTGTATTTGGGGTTGTGCGTGCTGGGTGGTGGTGCCTTATGACCAACTCCGTGGCGACAAACTACCGCCGCCGAACCGCAAAGTGATCATGGAAGAAGGTATTGCCATGATGACCAAAACGGTGGTTAAGACGCCTGGCGGCGATGCTAAGAAGCCTGCCAAGGCGCACGCTTAGTGCGATAGGCGCCATGGGCCGGGGGCGACGTTGTAGCCGCCCTCGGCTAGTTTGCCCGGGTCGGCGGCCGGTGCAGCGTTGTTGCGCTGTCCACTCTACCGGATTTTTTCCTGATGCTCGTATCCGTATCGACTATTTAGCTGAATGTGTAACTGACTCAATGGACGACAGGATTCGCCCTTACATGATCGAGCAAGAACCTTATTACCAGCCGGCGGGTAGAGAGGTTGCATTGTTCGGCGCCGCATTTGCGCGACGCCTACCCATGATTTTGAAAGGTCCGACAGGTTGCGGCAAAACGCGATTTGTTGAGCATATGGCGTGGCGTTTAAAGCTGCCGTTGATCACACTGGCTTGTAACGAAGACATGACGGCATCGGATTTAGTGGGGCGTTATTTGCTCGATAGCGATGGCACTGTTTGGCACGACGGCCCGCTGACGTTAGCGGCGCGCTACGGCGCGATCTGCTATCTGGACGAAGTCGTCGAGGCGCGCCAAGACACGAACGTAATTATCCATCCACTCACCGACGAGCGCCGTATCTTGCCGTTGGATAAGCGCGGTGAACTGGTCAAGGCCCACGCCGATTTTCATCTCGTGGTGTCGTATAACCCTGGTTACCAAAGCGCCGCGAAAGATCTCAAACAGTCTACCAAGCAACGCTTCGGTGCGATTGATTTTAACTATCCATTGGCCGATATCGAAACTGCCATCGTCGCCCATGAGAGCGGTGTGGAAAACGATCTGGCGAGAATGCTCGTGGGCATCGCGCATCAGTCGCGTGCCCTGTGCGGCCGAGGGCTTGAGGAGGGTATCTCCACCCGAATGTTGATCCATGCGGGCGGCTTGATCGCTGATGGGATCGCCGTGCATGACGCCTGCCGATTGGCCATGACCACTCCGCTGACCGACGACAAAGACCTGCTCGGCGCCCTCAATGGCTTTGTCGAGAACCATTTTGGACCGGCGCCATGTTGAGCGACGGCGTGGCACAACGGTTGCAAGTCTTGTGCGACAACGATAGCTCGGCATATCACGCGCTCGCCCGGGTCATGCCCGATCTGGGAGGGCGTTTCGGTGGTCAACACAACAGGGCGGCACTGATTGATCTGCTGTGCCAAGCCAGCGCCGAAGCACCGCCTTGCGCCCTCGCGCTGATCGACAGGCTAACCTCGTTGCCCATCGAGCTGGACGTGATCGCCTTACGCAAATGGGCGTTTCATGGCCTGCAGCGGTATCGCGGCGAACCAGCTAAATGCTTACGCCATTTCGAGGTCGACGACCCGCTTGGCTTCGCTGACCGGGAAGCCGAGATCGATACCGAACACCTGCTCGCCAGGCGTGAGGAATTACTGCACTATTTGGCCGGTTTTGGCTTCCCCGATCTGCGGCTTGAGTTACACGAACCTTCTCCTGCCGGCACGGTGGCGCAGAGTCCCACAGTTGGCGATGAACTAGTACTCTTCCCGCGGCGCTTCGGCACGATTGCACCCAATATGCGCGAGTTGCGATATCGCGCCGCTGCGGCACATGCCGCCGCGCATTTGCAATTCTCCCCGCCAGCGAGGGTGGCGGGCAACCGGCCACCGATGTTGCTCGCGATGATGGCACTGCTCGAAGATGCCCGTGTGGAGCGGCTCCTGGCGCAGCGCTACCCCGGCCTCAGCGCTTTGTGGGGGCTATTCCACGTCGCTACCCGGGCCAGCGCTGGTTTTGATTTCGCCGGCCTAGCCGCGCGCCTTGCGCATGCGTTACACAATCCCGCTTACGTCGACAGCAATCCTTGGGTGATCAAGGGTCGCCAGTTGTTCGAACAGGCGGCGCGCGATTTGCACGACATCGCCGCGTTCGACAAGGCGGCGCGTTTATTGGCGATCGGTATCGAGAAAATGCGCTTGGCATTCAAAGCGAGCGCCTATCGGGTAGAGCCACTCTATCGAGATGACAACTCAGTGCTGTGGAATTTTAATCCTCCCATGACGGTCGACGAGACGGAAACAGTGGTGCGTGAGAAATTCGAACTCAAGCCACTGGAGTTGAATGAGCAACAAATGCACAACCTGCGCGGCGTCGAAGTCGATCAACGTCGGCGCACTCATCATCCGGAATGGGATTGCAAGCTCGAAGCCGTACGGGAAGACTGGGCTACCGTTATCGAAACGGAGTCCGAAACGAAATCGGGTATATCTCGTAGATCGTCGCGCGCCATTTTCCGCGCCGGTATTCGCTTCAAAGGACTGGAACGTATTCCGGATCGATCGTTGCGTCTGAACCGTCTAGAGGAGGGCGACGAGCTCGACTTGAATGCGGCCGTGGACAGCATGGTATCGCGCCGGAGCGGCGCCGTGCCGGATTCGCGAATCTTCCGGCGCCATGGCCGGCGCCGCCGTTCCACCGCAATCGTGTTATTGATGGACTTGTCGGCCTCCACCCAGCGTTTTGTGCCCGGCACTTTCACTAGCGTGCTCGACGTCGAAAAGCGTGCCGCGACTTTAGTGGCTGAATCTTTGGATCCATCGCGCGACCGAATCGCCGTGCATGGGTTTTCGTCCAATGGCCGGCAAGAAGTGAATTACGTTTGTATTAAAGATTTCGATGAACCATTTGGATCTGAACAAAAAGCACTCCTGCACCGGCAGGAAGGGCACCTGTCGACGCGGATGGGCGCGGCGCTGCGGCACGCCAGCCGATCCCTTAATGGCGAAGAGGTGGATCACAAAGTGATCTTGCTGCTCACCGATGGTGAACCTTCCGACGTCGATGTCTTCGAAGAAGATTATTTGATCGAAGACGCGCGCCATGCCGTGGTCTCAGCTAACGGACAAGGAATTAAAACATTTTGTTTGACGCTTGACCGACACGCCGATGTTTATGTACGCCGCATATTTGGAATGCGAAACTATTTAATCGCTGACAAGGCGGACGGTTTCGCCGGCCGCACCGGCCAAGCACTAGTCAAACTCATTGCAAATTAACCAACTTATTATGCGAGGAACCTGAAATGCCTATCAAACCCGGAGATCCAGTCCCCACCGCAACGTTTAAGCAGCTCACCGCAAGCGGCATTGCGAATATCGACACCGCTAAACTTTTGAAGGGGCGCAAAGTCATAATTTTCGGTCTGCCCGGCGCCTACACACCGGTCTGCTCCGCCAGTCATTTGCCGGGATTTGTAGCGAAAGCAGCCGAACTCAAATCCCAGGGCGTCGACGAAATCGCTTGTATTTCCGTCAACGATCCATTCGTGATGCAGGCCTGGGGCAAAGAGCATGATGTCGACGGCAAAGTAACCATGTTGTCGGATGATGGCGCCTTTACTAAAGCAATCGGACTCAGCCTCGACCTGCCGGATTTCGGCCTGAGCGGGCGTTCGGAACGCTACTCGATGGTGGTCGACAATGGCGTGGTGAAATCCATCAATGTTGAAAAAAGCGTGCTCGACCATGGCGTAAGCAGCGCCGCGTCTTGTATGATTAGTTAATGGCAACGCAAAGGAATTTTTGATGGCCGAGCAACCGAAACGCGACGCACGAATTCCGGTGACGGTGATCACTGGTTTTCTCGGCTCGGGTAAAACGACGCTGCTGAATCATATTTTGAGTCAGCAGCATGGTCGCAGAATTGCCGTCATCGTCAATGAATTCGGCGAGGTCGGGATCGACGGCCAACTCATTGTTAAAGATGACGACGAACAGTTAGTCGAATTTAACAATGGCTGTTTGTGCTGTACCGTGCGCGGCGATTTGATCGAGACCATCGATAAGCTGCGTTCCCGTGCGGGGCAGCTCGACGCGATCCTAATCGAGACCACCGGCTTGGCGGATCCCGCGCCGGTCGCATCGGTGTTTTTTGTCTCGGATAAAGTCAGGGCGGGTGTCAGGCTCGATTCGTTTGTCACGGTGGTGGATGCGGTTAATCTGGAACAGAATCTCACCCAAAATCACGAAGCCTACGAGCAAGTTACCTTTGCCGATATCACGCTGATCAACAAAACCGACTTGGTTTCCAAAGAGGATTTGCTGCGCGTCGAGCAGCGTATCCGCGCCCTCAATCCGCTGACTCGAATCTACTACACAGCGCACGGCGTCGTCGATCTCGCCAACATTCTCGATGTTGGCGCGTTTGAGCTCGAAGCTAAACTGGAAGTCGACCCTAAATTCTTGGAAGATTTGGATCACGAACACGATCCTGAAATCGGGTCCATCGTGCTGCGCGAAGATCGGCCGATCGACGTCAATCGCTTCATGACCTGGATGACGTCGATCTTGCAAGAGCAGGGCGAAGATTTGTTCCGTAGCAAGGGCGTTTTTTACGCGCAAGGATTTCGCGAGCGGGTTATTTTTCAAAGCGTACGCATGTTGACGTCGATGCGTCCATTCAAGCTCTGGCAAGACAATGAAATAAAGCGAACCGAGTTTGTCATGATAGGGCGAAAGCTGAATCGTGAAAAACTCGCCGAAGGTTTAGCAAGCTGTGTCGCGCGGACTCATTAAGGGGTTCGTGCGAAGTGGTCTGAAAGATGTTTCTAGTTTAGCCGTTGAACTGTCATTCACTTAACAAAAGGAGATTTTTACCATGACAACGCAATTCACCAACAACACCATCGCAACCTCCACTTTGGCTGGCGGCGATCTTCTCGCTCATGGCGCGGCTATTGGAAGTAAATGGCCGGCGCTGTTTGCCGCCTTGCTAGGCGCGGTGATGATCTTCGGCGTTGGCTTTGCCAACATAAGTGTGGCCCATAACGCGGCACATGACACTCGCCATACCATGGTCTTTCCATGCCACTAAGTGGGCAGCGATCGTTCCGGCACATCGTGTTGTCAGCGGTGATTGCCGGATTGATCACCGGGGTGTTGATCACACTGGTGCAGATGTTCACGACGGTACCGCTCATTGCGCAAGCGGAAGTGTATGAGCGAGGCGGGGTTAAACCCGAAGCGAGCGTTGCAGCCGTCAAAGAAAAGGCGGATGCGGTGCACGACCATAACGCTCACGATCATGCGTCAGAAACGTGGGCGCCCAAAGATGGTTTCGAGCGCACTTTTTACACGGGTGTTACCTCCGTCCTAGTCGCGATCGCGTATGCGCTGTTGTTAGGCGCGTGTTTCTCTCAGATGCGATCGGTCGGCTGGCGCACAGGGTTGGCGCTCGGCGTTGCCGGGTTTCTGGTGTTTCAACTCGCGCCGGCGCTCGGGCTCCCGCCGCAGCCGCCGGGCTCGCCCTATGCCGAACTCGTCGCGCGGCAACTATGGTGGGTAGGCACGGCCGCGGCAACGGCATTGGGATTGGGCGCTTGGTTTTACGCCCGCTCGCACTCAAAGGCGCTGTGGATACCGGTTGGAATCGTGTTGATTTTGCTTCCCCATCTCATCGGTGCGCCGCAACCGATCGAAGGTCAGGTTGCGATCTTGCCGAAAGAACTATCGCAACGTTTTGCCTTGCTGGCATTAGTCACAGCCGCGATTTTCTGGCTCGTGCTGGGAGGCCTTCAGGGCTATGTGTTCGGCAGGTTAGGCCGGCGTCAGGCACCCGGTTAGAGAATGGAGCGACGGTCCGATGATCTGCCACTCGTTTATGACGCACATATTTTTTGCTGCATCAACGAGCGGCCGGCGGGTCACCTAAGAGGTTGCTGTGGGAGCAAAGGCGCCAAACGCCTTTGCGACTACATGTGCCGACGAGCGATGGCGACCGGGCTAGGCCATCGAGTGCGTGCAAATTTAGCGGGCTGTTTGAACCAATGCCAGTTCGGTCCTACCATGGTGATTTATCCCGAAGGCGTTTGGTACACCTACGCCAACGAGGACGACATCGACGAAATATTGACGCGCCACGTGATCGGGGGTGAGCGCGTCGAGAGGTTGCTGCTGCGCCCCGATCAATCGACGTAAATTACGTCAAACTTTATTATTTTTTCTCTTGGCGCGCCGAGAGATAGGGACGGTTTTCGCTCGTATTTCCGCTGATTCGCGAGCCAGGAAGAAAGGAACAGGAAAATGCTATCGCCTAACACCGATCGATTTTGGACCATTCTATTTACGATTCCGTTGCCGTTGCTGCTGAGTTCCGTCGCCGTAGCGCAGGAGGCTACCGTTGATCCCGAACCTATCCGCATCGCGACAGAAACGACAATCAAGCTGGCGGCAATCGACGTTGGAAATCTAAATTTCCATCAACCAAAACTTGAGAGTAGGGCGGATCAAAGCGCGGCGCGCTGGATGCACCAAACCGTTACGAATGCGCAATGGGCTATGCTCGATAGGGTGGATCCGCTGCGCTTGATCCACCCTACAACTAGGCAAGTGATGGTAGAGCCGGTGAAAATTGGCGGCACCCATTTCAAGGCAACGCGGGAACGTATCGACACGCCCGCTCACCAAGGCATCGACCTTGTCGCGCCAAGGCAGATAACATTGCCGAAATGGGTCAGTGGCTACGACGCCGTCACGGGTATTCGCTATGACAAATTCACAATTTTCGACAGCCAAGCGCCGCCCCGCGATTCATTGGCAATCACATCCGCTACAGCATCTAAGCATCTCGTTCGATTACCTCCCAGCGAATTTAACCGCGGCACGCAGTCTCTGAGCGAGCCCCGGGCCTACGCTGCAAATCTGATACTCCTCGATTACTGCGCCACATTCGACGCCGATCTTACTTCGTTATTCGAGCCAAGGTGCGGCAATGGGGCTGAATCCGTCTTGTTTCCGCCGAATGATTTTCGACGGCCGCAACGCTTCCTATTTGAACCCTTAGTTTTAGTGCAGTCATCCTAGCGTTCATCGGACGTTCGATGAATTCGAAGCGCTGCTGCATGAGCACGCGCCTTCAATGGCAAAGCGATCGGTCTGAGAGGCAATGGCCCGAGGCCACCCCGTACTGGTGCGGCTTTGGCCCCAGGCCACCCGGCCAAGCCATTGCCCTTGACATTGAAGGCGCGCACACGTACGAGGCGTCCAAAACAAATGCACGCTGCATGAATCGCGGCCGGGAACACTCTGATTTTGCGCGGGCGTTCTAGCGGTCAAAACTACTAACTATCTAGTCGTCGCGACACAACGATCATCATATGAGGAGGAGTAAGAAAATGCGAATACTTAAAACCGATCGATTCTGGTCCATTCTGTTCAGCATACCGCTGCCGCTGATACTGAGCACGGTGGCCATAGGGCAAGAGGCCGCCGTCGAGCTTGAGCCCGTTATCGTCAGCGAACCGTATCCGCCGCCGGGATTGAACCTCGACACGCCGTCCGAAACCGGCAGCCGATTGGGAATTCCCATACAGCAAACGCCCGCGAGTGTCGAGATCGTCGATCGGCCATTGATCGAGTTGCGCACCAATCGCACCGCTGCCGAGGCGGCGGAGGGATCGACGGGCCTGATCTATGGCAATCCCCCGGGCGATCCATCGGTGTTTTCGTTTCGCGGCTTTACCGAGAATCAAATCACGCAACTCTATGACGGTATACGCATCGGCCCGGCAACCATGACCTCGCGCCCATTTGATAGTTTTAATCTCGAACGGGTCGAAGTGCTGAAAGGGCCCTCATCGATGCTACACGGCGAGGGTGCCGTCGGCGGCGCGGTGAACTTCGTCACTAAACGGCCGGTTGCCGGAAAGCGCGAGATTGAAGCGTTAGCGGGCTATGGAAGTTTCGACTCCCTGCGGCTTGGCATCGGCAGCGGCGGGCCGATTGGCAACAAGCTTCACTATCGAGTAGATCTCAGCAGAAATACTTCCGATACATTCATCGATCGCGCCGATTTCGAGTATCTCAATTTCACCAGCGGGTTGCTCTGGGACATAAGCGACCGAGTATCGCTGCAAGTTTCAATCGATGCATCCCGCGACCGGATCAGCCCGTACTGGGGCACGCCGCTGGTGACGCCCGCTTTCGGCGCCAATCCGATTGCCGGCATCATCGACGCCGATGATGGGCGGGTGATCGACGAACGGCTGCGGGACAAAAACTACAACGTCGCCGATAACACTATGCAAAGCGACATCTATTGGGGTCGTGGGAAATTGAATTGGAAACTCTCCGACTCGTGGGAATTACGTAACGAGCTTTACTATTTCGATGCAGAGCGGGTTTGGCGGAATTCAGAAACCTATGCGTTCAATGCTTCTACAGGACTGATAGACCGCGATCGTTTCTTTGTCGCCCATGACCAGCAAATCATCGGCAATCGGCTTGAGGTTAAATCCGATGGCCCATGGTTTGGACACGACAATCGCTTCGTCGTGGGAACCGAT
>JBKJHT010000179.1:0-32044 GCA_046598945.1 Burkholderiales bacterium
CGCGAACTCTTCGAGCGGCACGCTACTGTCGCGCGCCAGATCGAGCAGTTTCCGATACAACGCCAAAGCCGCACCTTCGGCTTGCAACGATTCGCGCAGGATGTCGCCAATATCGAACTTGTGTGTATCAAGTAGGGACCCAATTTCGAGCGACGGATAGGCGCCGAGATGGGTAATCCATTCGCCCACCTGTTGTGCATGGAGGAGCGATTCGTTTGCCTGGTCGCGCAGCCAAGAGACGATCGGGATACGCCCAAAGCCAAACACCAAGAATGAATAATGCGTGTAGCGCACTACGCCCGCGAGCTCCATTTCGAGAATCTCGTTGAGCACCGCGACCACCGTGTCTTTGTCGAACTCCGCCACGAACCCCCCTTTCTGTTGCCGTACAAGATCGATGCCGTCATCGCAGTCTGAAACATGATACTCCTCACAACGCGGACCTGTAACGCTGATCTACTAAAGAATCGATATACTACTGGATCAGTTTTCGGTCAGCGTCATCACGCCATGCTGAAGTGGCCGGTGCGCAGCAGCGTGGCGCAGTCGCTGCGGGCCACCCGCTGCACCGGCTGGGCAGCGGAGAAGCGGTATTCGATGCCACTCGTCGGCCGTGAAGCGAAGCAAAAATGTCACTCTACGGAAGTAAAAGTGTCAATTTCGCTTCAGAGCAGGCAATTTCGTCGGGATGACTTCCGGTAAGTCATTGATTCCTGGTTGTCGCGCGAAGTAAATCTGTCAATCGTCGTCATTTTTTACCGTCTGCTTTTCGGTCATTGGCACACAGCCGATCGAAACCAGGCGCAAATCCAACCGCTGCGATCCATAGGAACACATGCGCGCCCGCACGATTTGCCACCAAGCGTACTTATGCAGCGCACGGTCATAGCAGGCTCGCCGCAGTCGGCGCTCAGATGACCCCGTGCGAGAACGACCCCCCAACACCCGTGTTATCGCTGCGTGCGCCGTTCGTCTTGCACGTTCTTGGCGCGCGCCCGTTGGGCCTGACTTGAACAGTTCGGTGCGGTAGCATGATGTCATTGCGTTCGTGCCAGCCTGCCGGAACACCCAGAATAAGTGGTATCGGCGTTAGCAAGAGTGGGGGCCGCGATAACGCAAGCAATAGCCAGTCAAACCGATTCCCCCCTTGCAATAAGTGACGATTTTATTGCTAATTGCAAACAATTGACACTTTTGCTTCGCCGCATTTGCGAGCAAAAGTGTCAATCGGAACCACTGAAAAACGTGCAAGCAATTGTTTTTACAGTAATGCCACACCGAGAGACGATTGACAATATTACTTCGCATCACGGCTCAGGGACTTGAAAGACTCATTTCGAGTCGCACATCCCGATACGGAACTTCCGGCCGGACCGCTCCACGCGCGCTTTTGTGTAGGCGCACAAGGCCATACCGCTCCATGGTTCGTAGCGTGCGCGACAGATTGCCCGGCGTACGGCCCGTCGCCGATGCTAAGGCATGGATCGATTCTGGCCGAGTGTCAGCGATGACGCCAAGCAGCGCGCGATTGCGATTTGACAGCAGCTTGGCAAAGCTTTCGGGTGAGGTAAACCAGATTTTCGGCTCACCCGCCTTGGGCTTTAGTTCGCCCTTGGCGATCGCCAGTGTGCGTGCCTTCATATCCTCATACGAGGCAATACCCACTTTTAGTGTTTTCATGACCAGACTCCTTGTTCGCGCATGACCGCCTCGACTTCTGCCCAGAAATCCGCGACGAGCGAGGCAGCGTCACGGTATGCGTAGGGTTTGACCGTTCGCAAGCGATGCTTATGGTCGTGACCCGTTACGCGCTTTCCTTTAACCGGATGGGCGTTATCAAACCCGACCAAGCGCGTCCCGTCCGGCGCATGCATGGTCAAGCTGTAATCCAACCCATGCGGCTTTTGCTCGGTCACGGGCACGGGATGAACGACAAAGCGCACCCAATAGCCTGTGGCATCAATCACCAGAACCTGACCATGCAAGTCTAAGAGGCTATCAAGTGAAGGATCGCGCGCTGGCATAGCTTATCATTATCACATACTGATACGGTATCCACAATATCGCATGGACTGAGATTTTCTTCAAGAAGCGTTGCTATCAACGGGTCTCGGGCTTGGTCAGCCTCGTTTCTTCATAAACCGCTCCATCTCATCAAACCGTGTTTCCACTTCCTGGGTCGTATAAATGGTCGTCGTATTCAAACTCGCATGGCCAAAGTTCTGCTGCACGACGTTCAGCGGCACGCCTTGTTCAACGGCATGAGAGCCGCAGGTATGGCGCAACCAATGGGTCGAAGCGGCCTCGAGCTTTCTGGCATCGTCCGGGCGGCCGGCTTCGACCATGTCCAGCGCCACCCCGGCGAAGCAGGCTTTTAACAGTTTATAGAGCCAGGACGTGGTGACGCTGCGGTGGGTTTTCTGGGGGGTCTGGTCTAATGCGAGTTCCCGTTGTGGGTCGGCCGACGTGTCGATCGCCGCTTCCGAGAGCGGCGCCAGTAGGCGGGTGGTCTTCTTGCAGGCGTAGGGATTACTATCGTGTTTTCGCCTCACCAAGTAATCCGACAAGGCGGTCATGACCGGGGAGGGCATCGGCACCGAACGGATTTTTCTGCCCTTGCCGCGCACTAACAACATGTCGTAACTCGTGCCATCCGCGCTGGTGTAACGTCGCAACGCGCCGGTTACCGCGCTCACCAACTCAGCGGCACGTAGGCCGGTGCCATAGGCAAAGGTCAATACAAAGTGCAGGCGCGCGCGTCCCAGGCTTTCCGGTCGTGATTGGACGTAGGCGAGCACCGCGTCCCATTGCGATTGCGACAGCGCGCGATCGCGAATGTCGATCGCACTGGCGTGCGCGGTCAGCAATTCCAGATCGGCTTCATCGGTCGTTGCTTGGTCGGGGTGCGGTCGGGCTGCTTTGGCCACGCCTTTCCACGGATTGGCATCCAAATAGCGCTGATCGGTCAGCCATTGAAACATTGCCTGCAGAATGACGCGCGCTTGTTGTTGACTGGCCGGCGAGAGCGGTCCGTCGAACGGCCGCCACGCCGGACTCAGGCGTTCGGCATTACGCGGGGCGATCCACGCGGATTGGGGAAGATGCCAACGCCAGTTGTCCGGCGGCGTGCGACCGAGGGCCGCGAGCCAATCGCGATACTGCACACAGTCGTCGACTAGCAGTGAGGCGAGGGCGGCGCCGCGTTCGAGAATCGCCCACAGTAACAAGCGCTCGGCTTCTTTGCGATACGCCCGCGCGGTGTGGGGGCTGGAGCCACGGGCGGCGAGCCACGCTTGGATGGCGAGATAATCATTGCTGGCGCCGGTTAGGTTGCGCGCCAGGGTTGCGCGGTTCGCGCCGTTGCTGCCGTCTAATTCACCCGGCAACACAAAGCGTTCTAAAGGGACGATCGAGATCGATTGGCCTAGTTCGGCGTGCATCGCCGTTTCATCGAGTTGGCGGCGCGGCGTCAGCGCTCGTGCGGATAGGGTAATCTCCAATACCTCGGCATGGCGGTCTAGCCAAAACATCACCGTGGCGGCGCCTTTCACCCCGAGACGCGGCACCGACACCCACCAGCGTTGACCACGCTCATTCACCCAGTCAACCAGATCGGCCAGGTGAAATAGCCCGGCGGCTTCCAAGCGCGCCGCGACCCGGGGCTCGAACCACGCTGCGACCGGATCCACTAACTGCGGATCGCGCACCAGCAGCGCTTCCAGATAAATCAGCGCGTCGGCTTGGCGCTCGCGCAGCCGTTGGTTGCGCTGGGTGCGTCGCGCCATTTGGCGCGCCTGCGGATAGTCTTTTACATACAGCGCCAGTAAATCCCGTTCGGTATAAAACCCGCCGCCCGGATCTTTTTCGGAACGATAGGCGTCGAGGGTGGGAACGCTCGACGGTGGCGCAACCGCTTGCGACACGTTAATGCGCACCAGCCTCGCGATGGTGAAGCGGCGCTCGCGATGCGCGGCCATGACCAATTGATCGCGGATATAGCGCAACGCCACCGCCGGCTGTACCCCAGGCACCAAATAGCGGTGCGCCAGCGCAATGACGTCCAGGCCCAACAAGTAGCCGCGATAGAACGCGAGTTCGTTACGGCCGAGCCGGCGCAATACTCGCCGATTCAGTTCGCTCGGGCGTTTAGGTCGTGGCATGATCACTTACCAAAAATTCAGCCAATCCTGGTCCTCTTGGGTAAAGGTAACCGGCGTCCCTTAAACGTTTACCTAACGATCCGCCCCGTCCCATAAACAGGTACCTGACGATTTACAACGGGCGCACACCTAAATATCGCCATCGACCGATAGGCGAAGCGCCCTATTTGCCCCGCAAAAGAGGCGCTTTTTCGCGCTCCCCTTGCCTTATAGGTCGAATTATAGCATGATTAAGGTTATAATCGTGAATGCTATTTATTGACGACATTTTGATCGATGGGCCGGCGATGGCGAAAAAATCAAAAAATGGTTAATCTATTCAATAACTTATAAATTACCGGTTTAAATCAATCCGTTTCATCCAGAGCCTCGCCCGTCAAACCCGATTGAGTCCCCTCCTGATCGCCCCCTTGGAGGGTGCTATCGCCAAACTTGAGATTGCGCTGAGATTAGTTATCCGGGTTGAAATGATCCTAAAAACGGCCGTTGAGATTTGAGTGAAAAATGGTTGAAACCCAGTACTGGCGCGGCTTTCTGCCGATTTCACCCACTTTCTTAAAATTCACCTAATGGGTGACCGGGCGAAACCCGCAAGAAGGGCTATCCACGGGGCTTTCGAGCCGATTGCTGGTCGTCAACTGGCGTTTTGAGGATGAAAGTTCGAACCCCCGACACCCGCTACCCACGCGGCGCCTTTACGCCGGAAATTCACAGTTTGGCATTATTCTAGCCAGGCATTGATGCACTACCTCGTCCACTTGTTGTCGTTATGTTTTGCTCAGAGGGTTCTAAGAAGCCGTTTTGTCAGCAAGGACTGCGTGTCTTTTCGGGTATCACAAACCATGTGAATGTAGATCGTCTCTTGCCTGACTTCGTAAATGATCCGGTTCATGCCTGAAATAACTTGGCGATACTGAGTGAGATTCAGTTTGTCAAGCTCATCAGGTATCTTTCCCCCGAGCGGGAAGGACTGTATGGCGCCTACAGCCTCTTGAATCTTGCTGTAGCTGGCTTGCCAAGCGTCCTTGCCAAAGTTCTTGACGAGGTAGCTTTTCAGCTCCTTCAGGTCAAGCTCTGCCGATCGCAGGAACACGACAGAAATGCTCATTGGGCATCTAGTTTGTCCAGCTCGGCAAACACATCGTTGGCGGGGCGAAAGTGTCCCTGCTCGATCTCACGGTTGCCAAGTGCTAATAGCTTGAGTAGGGCGAGGGTCTCTTCTTGCTCTTCGTATGAGCGGACATCCATCACAACCAGCTTGGCTTCGCCGTTCTGGGTGATGAGCATGGGCTCCCGACGCTCCGAAATGTCCTTGATAATCTCTGCCGCATGGCTCTTGAGGTAGCTGATGGGCTTAACTTGGGTAGAAAATTTCATGGCTCTGCTCCTGATGGATGACGGGCAACAGGACTGATTATAGTCTGAATTAAGGCCTATGAATAAGGTTTCCCATGTGGCCTAGCGGGAGCGACGCTACTATTTGTAGGCCATTTAGCTGAACGCAGTCGTTCTATAATCTCGATTTTTTGACGACATTTTGAAGTTTTTAACTTTGCATCGCCCGCAGAGTTCAGATCTACGGCGGTCATCGCCAGACTGGAAAGTGCCTGGAATCAGCTCTGCTCTGCCCTACCCTCCCCGTCCGGCGGCAAAAAGCGGTGCCGACGCGAGAAATCGACAGTAGTCGCACCTTACTGAATGGATGGCGGTCGTTGACTGCACCGTGGTCGGCCGAGCTGTCGTCCTGGCATCCGCTGCGCACTCGCTTTGCCAACGGCGCGGCGGGATTTATCAATCGCCCTTCCCCTTACGCGGTACCCGCGCCCCTTCCGCGACCTCACTGGGTTTACCGGGAAACTGGGATCGGCTGGATCACGCTGGACGCAGTACCTGCGCTGGACGCACGAGTATGTGCTGGGTGCCGTGGACCTGGCCACCGGACTAAAACGCCCTCTACTTCGCGACGGTGTGACGCGGATCGCCCTGAAGCAAGCTATCCGGGACATCGTACTGGTTGATCCTGCATTCCAATGCCCGATGCCGGCGACGGTCGTCCGGCACGGTGGTGGTCCACGTCTTGACTCGGTTGTGATGGCGGCTTAAGTTTTAATCTTCCTTACGGCCGGGGAATCCCTTTCATACGCGTGATTAGCGGGTGACGGGGCAAAGTGCAGGTTCTCGAAACCGTACCTTTGTTTTTTTGGCAAGCGCCCTGCCCTTCCCGCTGAATTTTATACCTATCATGCGCCCATTTGAACAATGAACCAAGCGGTCGTAAAAACATGCGGATGGGATCAGTCTAGCCGTCAATGCGAGATCCTAGATACGTGTTTTAATGCGCAAGGCTCAATTCCCTCGAAGGCCGACGTGTCGATAATCTTTGCCCGCGAGATGCAAAAGACCAGGCACTCTCCCCGCCTCCGCCAGCAAGCTGGCCCGCTTGGCAAATCAACTACGTTCTGTATTTGTCGCCGGTCGTCGATACCGCTCAGAAGCCAAGAAACGCCGCAGATAAAATGTAACTTATTGTTTTATATCGTATTCACCTGGTGAAGACTCTAACTTAGAGGGTTTTCAACCCATAATTAGACACTGACAAAGCGCGCGGGAGTGAAATGCAATTTCGACAAAACCACCCTACCCCGCTACCAATTCGCGAACCTGAATCGGAGAAAGACGCTGCGCCAAAAGTTAAACTTCGGCAACATCGCCCTTGCCATGGGTGTTCATGGTATTTTCCTGAAATCCCCTACTGCGATGATACAAATCGTCGCGACACCCAATCAATGAAGAATGAATCTTAGGGATACAATAGGCCGAGAGCACACCCGAAACCAGCTAACGCTGGTAACGCGACAAATTGAATACGATATTTAGCGCCACTCATGTGCCCATAGTGGACAACCACGTTCATGATTCGAAACTTACGTGTCGCGATACT
Organism: Burkholderiales bacterium; assembly: GCA_046598945.1. Classification (GTDB taxonomy): domain Bacteria; phylum Pseudomonadota; class Gammaproteobacteria; order Burkholderiales; family JALYOK01; genus JALYOK01. The sequence continues at coordinate 7,102 of JBKJHT010000179.1, forward strand.
AGCAGCACTGCAAGACACACAGATAATGCAGTATAACGACCTAGACAGCGATATGGATACCTTAACGTCCCCGTGACTGATGAGCGCAGGATCGCTATAAGCTTTCTTGGCCTCGCGGCGAAGACGGGAAAGTGACATTGCAGTCGTCCGATCAAGGATCTCTACGCAACTTCAGTGCGCATATGGGCAAGCGAAGAAGACTGAGTGGCCCCACGTACCAAAATAAGTGTACAAGACCAAAGGAATCCTTATTGATTGGGTTTGCATGTGCCAGGCTATGATGCTGGTTCGATCACCTCGCAGGCTAGTTCGAAGTTCAGAAGGGGTAGAGGGGCCCTGTACAAAATACTTAAGCTATTGTTTTAACGCTAATTCACCCGGTGAAGCCCTACGTTCCGTATGCAAATCCTCCGTGTCGAGATACTCATGATTTTCTCTTAGCCAATCTGCCAACACGTGTTGAAAAACTCTACTCTTCATATCAAGCTTCGACCAGCGGGGATGATTTCTACGAAAATCGGTCACCAGTTCCTGCTGGCGGTCCGGGCTTAATTCATAGAAAATCGCCAGACTATTGCTTACCGATTTCGCCTCCTGCGCTGCTTTTAAACGAGATTTCGCTTCTTGCCGTTCAGTTTCAACTTTGAGACTTAGCTCCCTCGATTTCGAGGTCTTGATGAAATTGACCTGGGTCCAGTCTTGCACAGGATTCCCCAAGATTGCTTGAATGAACGCACTTGGCCGCTGGATTGGGCGGCCGCGTTTGGCTTCAAACTGAGCAGAAGTAGCGTAGTAATAGATCCAATCTTGTACCGACTTTTCTGGGTGTGCAAGTACCCACTCACAAATCGGCGGTTTTACTGCCGCAAGATCTGGCTTGGGAATGTCAACGTAGTCTGATTGATCAAATTCGAGTTCTAGTGCTTCCAACAATATTTTTCTACTACTTCGATCCGAATTTTCCGATCTTTCGGTCGTAGTAGTAGATATTTTGTGGTTTTTAGTGCTTATTAGTGTCGGATCAGCCGTATTCGGTTTGTCCGTATTCGGGGTCGCCGTATCCGGTCGTGCCGTATCCGGCAAAACCGTAAACGGTTGAATATCCGCTTCCGGAATATCCGTAAGCGGTTCGCTATGTTCGTGAACCAGATAGTCAGTCTCGCCAAATGCGCCGGACTCAGATCGATTCTGGAACACTGTTATATAACCAGCGTCCTTGAGTTCAGCCAGAAACGCGTAAACCGCGTCCCGACCACTCTTTCTGTTGCTCCCGCTTGTTTCGTTCACAAGATTTTGGATCGATACGCGCCAGTTATCGGGTTTTCCCAGTAAAAATATCAACATACCTCGCGCACCCCAAGAGAGGTTGCAATCCTCGCTAATGCGCTTGTCCAAAATGTAAAAATTACCTTTTGGACGCGGTGCGCGGACAATGCTCACTGGAAGGCGCTCATTGCTGGGATGGAGTCGTTATTTGAGCAAACCGCGAATTAGCGACTGCAATTGGCTAATGAGGTCCGGGAGCAATTCTTCGTCGCGAAGCTTAATGACAAGATTGCCGTTCCTGTTTTCAATCTTTGCGAATACCGATTTACCGTCTTTGATCACAATAGGTTTCGATCTCGGAACCTTAAGTAGAGGAGGGGGCCGACGGGAAAATATTTCAATTTGGGTCACTTCGCCAGCCCCCAGCTGACGCAGGAAGTCGATCGCTTTATCAATGGGAATCCCGACTAACTTACTGGCCGCCTTGGCCCCAATGACGTGCGGTGCCGCTTCAATGACTTCCAATACGCTGGTGTCAAGCTTTTCAAACGAAAACAAATAACTGAGTTTGGCTTCAGAGACGCCAGTCCTAGCGGCCATCTGGCTTTGTGTTTCTCCAGTGCGGTCTTGAATGCGCTTAAAGCCCAGAAACTTTTCATAGTCAGCCAGGGCAGAATTAAAGAAATTCGAATAGAAGGCCGCTTCGTCGGCCTGATCGTCCTGAATATCCATTACGTCGGCTTCGATTTCGTCGCGGCCGAGCTCAATATACGCTTGGACGCGGTTATGCCCAGCAACAAGTTCCAATGCACCACCCGTAACGGGGCGAACGACGATCGGGTGGGTAAGAGGGTGGGTCTTCAAATTCTCCTTGAGTTCATCAAAGCTTTCTTTCGTCAGCATCCGTTTTCTTGCAGAGTTGATCTTCAAATCCGCAATACGCACCTTCTTGTTTTTCAACAGCGTTAGCTGGTTTTGAAGCTCCTCGGCTTTCCGTTCAGCGGCATCCATCCGTTGCGTTGCGTCCAGAAAAATAGCCGGTGCAGTTCGCAAGGTTCGATCTTGAGTTTTTTCCACATCACGAGCCTTAACCCCTGCCGTCTTTGCCCCTAATTTGTCTGCGATACTCATGATTTGCTCCAGGCCAGCGTCAGTTGATTGAGGACAAAATCGGCTAGTCGATCTAAGGGTTCTTTGTATCGGCGGTAAGCGTCTAGGCTACCGTCCGGTTTACTTAAGTCGTAAACGGTTTTCAGCTGTGCGGCGGCCGATTGTGCGGCCCGACTTTCGGGAATTTCAATCCCGTTAATATGAACGCCGTAGGCTTGGGTCATCCACATCTTGACTAACAGGGAGAGGTCATTCGTGGCTACTCTCGTATATACGATGCTAATGAAGTCATAGACTTTCTCCTTCGCGTCCGGAAGGTTATCAATGAGTTCTGAGAAAATTCCCCAAAATTGGACACTCGAGGCAAAATCGAGCGCTTCGGGAGGGCAGGGCATGATCAAACTATCCGCCGCGATCATGGCGTTCACCGTCAAATGTGAAAGGCTCGGGGAGGTATCAATTAGAATAAGGTCGAAAGTTTCACGCAGCGGCGCAATGCCGTTGCGAAGTACCTCCCAGAAACGGAAGCCGCGAGTCGACATGGCCTTACCTGGCAGCGCGAATTCAGCACCCAAGAGTCCACTTGATGCCGGAATAATGGAAAGGTTATGCCAGTAAGTATCCTGAACCGCATAACGCAAATCAGGCTGATCGTCATAGATATACGGCATTATCGTATGACTAATTTCCACGTCGTGTTCCGGACTTATGCCGGACAATTGTGTTGCGGTGCCTTGCCCATCGCAATCAATTAACAACACCTTCAGGCCACGCAATGTTAGCGCCTGCGCAAGAGCAACGCAGGTACTTGTTTTAGCGACGCCACCTTTGTAGTTACATACGGCAATCACTTTCCCCGGCTGGTTTTTCGGTCGCGTGGGCCGATTACCAATTTTTCTAACCCACTCAATGGCGTCTTCGAGGGAGTACTCTTTTGCCTTTGACCCCTCAATTTTCCGACCGACAGGTAAGTTGTGTTTTTGAGTAAGATACTTAACCTGGGTTTTGTCAATTCCACACATCTCAGCGATCGTAGGACTGGTGAACGTGGGGGCGACTTTAAGAGGGTGTGGCGCTATAATCGCGCTACGCACCTGTTCCAATACATCCGCAGCAGTTACTGCGAGTTTGTCCAGATCCTCCATCGATACGCGCTGTAATGCCATGTTTACTCCGTTTATTGTGGAAAGTTCTACATTATCCAAGTGCATCTTGATAATATAGAATATTTTGATTCTTGTACATCAACGGCGCAGAATAAGCAAGGTTTTCTTATGGCTCGCTGCAATTTTGTTGAATCGGGCATGCACCTGGTCGATAAAAAACCCTTTGAAAAACGCACCTGACTTAGGAAGGCATACTTAACTACCTGAACATTAAAGTTATTTAAGTCACGAATTTGTATCAACACCACTTTCTGTTTGACATCAAACTGCCCGACGACAAGGGCGTCACCGACCGCAAAAATCAATACGGCTATTCCGTCTCCAACCTACAGGGGCCACGAACCAACCCTTTCGGTCAAAGTCATTGATGATCAAGTTAATACCTTTTGGACGTTCTCTAATCCCATTGACGGTTACCATCCGAAACAGAAAGAAATTTTGGGTATCTCAACAAAAGTGCCATCGAGTTTAGGGTGTTTGTCTCCTAAATTCTTGGTTCGCGTATTCGTGCCAAATTATTTCATCGCGGTTCTGGCGGCAAAACAATGCGCCCAATATTATCTGCGTGACGCCTATTTAGTAGTGAGCCACATCTTGGCGAGCATCCGCGTAACCTCCATTGCCAAATAACCGTCCAGCGTGACACCGACTTCACGGGAACTGCCCAAGCTATTGGCATTAAGTTGCATAGAGCCAACAACGGCCCGTATGGTCCCGGTCTTGGTTCGGCTAGACCACATCAAACCGCCAAACGATTCGTCCACAAATCGAATCTGTGCGCCGGCGCGTCGCAAGGTTTCTTCGAAGGGGTGTTGGCCACTGTAGGCGAGGGGGAGCAATACCCTTAGACGACCACCCAATTGCAATAAGCGCGCTTCAATCTTGGGTAGCGACCCAAACCCTGCCACACGAAGCGTCAACTCAGCCACGTCGGCAAGTTCGGCAAGCAACGCGTCCTCGCACGATGGACATACAATTAAGCGTGACCGTGCAACCCGGTCGAACGCCTGTTTACGCACCAAATCCAGGGTTTCGTCGAATTCCGAGTAGAACAGCGCCGCCAAGGCCTTGACCACGGCCGCATCATCGCTGCGCACACACGCATTGCGTTCGCGCTGCAACGCCGATGCGCTCAGTGTTCCTGAACAAATTAACGCGGTTTTTCCATCGGCAATCAGGTAGGTTGCATGGGAAGCTGCCCCAGGCTGATAAGTTGAGTCGCGTAGGGCGCTGAATTGGGGATTGATCAAATACTCCACGCCCATGTCCTTCAAGGCAGTAAGCTCGTCGCCAGCGTGGAACCCATACGGCCGCGTGCCAATCATCGGCTTGCCGTCGACGATCTCCACAGCCGGTTTTGGGCCAAGGAGGGCGTTGACTTTTACCTTGCGACCGCGGGCTTGGCGCAGTCGATCCAGCACCGGCGGCGCGCTGACTGAAGCACTTTGAATCAACAACACTTGGTGCGCGGAATCAATAAATGGGGTGATATCGGCTGCCCCGGCCGGAAAAAACAACATAGCTCAATCCTCGGCTCGTGAAAATACAGCCCTACCTACTTATTGTTGAGGTGCGAAACGAAAAGGGCGGTTTTTGTAGTTGCCGCCCCAAAAATTTTCAACAACTTGACGGGAGATGCAAAAATCCAACACAATGAGCGTTCTTTCCCCCTCAACTTAAGTTGAGAAAAGACCGGTTGGGTTCCGGCTACATGTACACCGCTTTGCGCGACTGATGGTTCGTCGCGACCCTGTAGGTCGATGGTGCTGCACGTCTTGTGCTCGCGCCACCCACACCCCAATCGCAGTTTTGGCGGCCAGTGTTTGACCGCTGGCCAACCACTTGCGCTCGCCTGAATTGCATTACCGCGCGCCGCAGCCATCGTGCCGGCGACGCTTTACGTCATCTATTGGAGAATCACTATGGACACAAACCGAGTCGAGTTGCGCGGCAACCTCGGCAAAGACCCCGAAATCTTTGCGCCAACGGCCGATCGCGGACTCATGGTCAAGCTCTCGCTTGCCACGAACATTCGCTATCGAGACCGTAGCGGGAACGAAGTCGAACAAACCGAATGGCACAACATTGTGTGCTTTGACTGGTGTGCGGAGGTTGCGCGCACGTTTCGCAAAGGCATAAAAGTCTCGCTGGACGGCTATCTGCGCAATCGAACCTATGAGAATGAGCAAGGCAAGCGCACCGTGGTCGAGGTTGTAGTACGCGACCTGCACGAAGTGAAGGCGCCGCCTCGCAACGAGTCACAAGCGGATTCGACGCCGACGCAGCATTCCAACGATGCGCCCGCTACGGCTGAGCCCAACTACCACTAACCGTCACGCAAACCCGTTCAATTACCTGCACCACGGGGTTTCTTATCCCGCGCAGCGGCATAGGTGACTCCGCATTTGTCAAGGAGACACAATGCCCGATGGAACACCGTATGACGGACCGCGCTGTATTCGCGACCTCACGGCCGACGACTATCACGGCGATAAAACCGCTGTATCCAGCAGTACCCTCAAAACCATTTTGCACACACCGGCCCACTGCCTGAGCTATCAAAGAGAGGGCATTCCGCAATCGCGTTCGATGCTCAATGGACGCGCGCTACACGCAGCGTTGCTTGAGCCCGAACTGTTTTACGCCGAATTTGCGGTCGTTCCAAAAATCGACAAACGAACCAAGGCAGGCAAAGAGCGTTTGGCGGCGTTCCGCGCCGAAAATGCGGGGAAACAACTGATCGAAGCCGATGAGCTGGATTACATCGGACGATTACAAGTGGCTCTGCAGAGCCATTCGCGTGCGCGGAAATTAATCGAACTGCCCGGTGATGCCGAACTGTCGCTGTTTTGGACAGATCAGATTACCGGACTGCGTCTCAAGGTACGTCCAGATCGGCTGCTTCAAACGTTGCCTTTGATGGTCGAAGCCAAGAGTACGTGTCATGCCGAGAAGAGGGCGTTTGCGCGCAAGATTCGCGACTTTGACTATCACCTGTCACTCGCTATGTACATTCAAGGCGTACATCACGTGTTACAGAGAGATGTTCAACCCCTGTTCTTCGTTATCGAGGATCGCAGCTTTGAACTGTGCCTTTACAAGCCGGACGCTGTGATGCTCCACGAAGGGTACCAACGCTTTCGCCTCGCCGTCGAAACGTACGCGCGATGTGTCGAAGCAAATCATTGGCCTGGCTATCAGCCCGGCGCCGATATCGAGGAAATCAGCCTGCCGCGGGGCGCGCTTGCGCAATACGCCGCCTAGCAACTGATTTTTCATTCAACGTTTACCAGAAAGGAGACTCCCATGGGAGCTCAAGGATTTTTACCCGTAGTCGCCGCCGAACCATCTATCTTCGGCAATCTAAAGCGTTTCGAGGACGCACAGCGCATCGGTGCGATGCTGGCAAAGTCGACGCTCGTTCCGAATCACTTTCGCGAAAGCGTAAGCAATTGCGTCATCGCACTCGAACTGGCTGAGCGGATGCAGACCAACGTGTTGATGGTCATGCAGCACTTAGCAGTCGTCAACGGCAAGCCAGGTTGGGACGCACAATTCATCACCGCCAAGATCAACACATGCGGACGATTCAAACCCCTTAGCTATGACGTCGGTGGCGCGGGAGACGAATACGGTTGCACAGCGTGGACCACGGAAATCGGATCAGATCGCAAACTAGAAGGCCCTAAAGTTACCTGGAAAATGGTTAGGGCTGAGAAGTGGGACGCGAAGGATGGGTCTAAATGGAAGACCATGCCCGACGTGATGTTTGGCTACCGCGCCGCGAGTTTGTTTGGCAAACGGCATTGTCCCGAACTCTTGCTCGGCATGCAGACGCGAGAAGAGCTGGAAGACATGTCGCCGCTGCCCACCGTAAAGGATATGGGCAATGCGGAAGTTGTACGCGATGTTCCGGTAAACGATATCGCGGCAGCACTGGACTCGGCAGACAATCCCGAGGTACCTCTACCGACCACGAAGCGGAACAGCGCGGAGCCATCAACGGCAGCGTCGAAAACGCCGACCTCGCCCGGAACGGATACCAGTGCTGTGCGGGAGGGGCAATACGATCGTTCGTCGGCGGCTAACTCGGCTGGCCCAAAGGCGTCTGTTACTGCCGATGCGAAGGGACTGGCAACTGCTCCGGCCACGAGTCAATCGCAACCGGGCGCCAACCAGCCAGCGGGTGAATCTGAGCAGTTCATCGAAGCCCGATTGTTCGAAGCCGCCGACAACGCTACAACCGTCGCGCGGTTGGACGAATTGGACCAAGAGGCCAGGTCGAGACTCGCGGGCGAACCCTTACAACACGTAATCGAAAACATCGCGTTGTGTCGGGCCGAAATCAAGTCCCGCGGTAAGCCGCCAACCAAGCCAACAGGCCCCGCAGCGGGGCTGTTCGAGGACTAACGAAAACCGCGGCCGCGAATGGGCGGCCGCCATTTTTTCACGAGGAATTTCTATGATCTCAATAGAGCAAAACATCTTCGCGCCGGCGCTTGATCGCGTGCGCGGCGGATTGGCTCGCACCGGTATCCCCGCCGCTCGACATGTGTTGTTAAACGTACAAGGCGGCCAAATGCAGCTCATGACCGCGAATGGGGTGGTGCAAATGCAAACCAGTTTGCCGTTAAGCGGCGAGTCGTTCAAAGTCGCCGCGCCGGCGGAATTGTTCGACATCGTGCAGTGTTTGCACGGGCCGATCACGCTTGAGCCGAAAGGGTTAAACCTGACGGTGAAAGCCAACGGCACGCGCCTGCGCCTGCAATGCATCGGTACCGATGATTGTCCGCAGTTTCCAACCATCGAGGACGGTCAAACCAGCATGATTGCGGCCGCCGATTTATTGCGTTGCCTCGCATTCGTCGAACGGGCGAGCGCCGAAGTAACCGACCCACGCGCGTATTTGACCGGCGTGTTGTTGGCCTTCGCAGAAAAGTCGCTTACCTGTGTCGGATCCAACGGCCACATGATGGGCGTCGCCGGCATGAGTGTGTCGGGTGAGCAACCCGGATCGGTGATTGTGCCTGCCAAGGTGGTCGCGGAAGTCATTCGGGCTATTCGCAATCAAGGCGCGTCGACAGTGACCATCGCGCGCGGCAATGGCCGAGTCCGATTCGATGTGGGGTCGGTGCAACTTACCGGCAGCCTATTACAAGGGGCTTACCCGGACTGGGGCAAGGTCATCAAAGGCGTGTCGGGTAATGCGGCAGCCATTGAAGTGCCGCGCCAGCTATTCATCGACGCATTGTCGCGCGTCTCAGTGATCGCCGGAAAGGAGGCCCGAGTGTTGCTCCGGCTTGAATCCGGCAAGCTGACACTTGAAATCGTCAATGGCGATCAAGGGGCCGAAGAGAAGATCGCGATCGCCGGGGAACACATTGGGCAAGTCGCACTTAATCGCCGCCAACTCGCCATTGCTGCGCAAGCCATCGCCGGCGAAAAGATGAACCTGAAAATCACCAACGAGCGTGCTGTCGTGATGGTCACCGGCGATTCGCGCCGCGACGCCTATCTGCTCGCACCGATGAACAACTAAACGCTTTTCAATCTACCCGCAATGGGCCACCGCGCCCGTTGCGGGCGGTGCGCCATTGCTCAACATTCAGGAGCAATCGATGGATGAAACACACATTGCCGTTCGGATTAACGAAGGCAAATTACTACAACATCTGCGGTATGCGTTCAGCAACCGCGACACGATCGTGACGGAGCTTATGCAAAACGCCCGTCGCGCCGGCGCCAGTTACGTGGTGATCGAATATAACAAGAAAACCGAAACGTTGACGGCCCGCGATGATGGCTGCGGCATCGACGATTTCCAGAAACTGTTTACTTTCGGTGAATCGGGCTGGGACGAAGGGACGATCGCCGATGAAAACGCTTTCGGGCTCGGGTTCACCAAGAGCCTCTACGCGGCGAAGCACTGCACGGTGTCGTCGAAAGGCCATGAAATATCGTTTGCAACCGCGGACGCATTGGCGCAGAAAGCGATCCTCGTAACGACGGCATCGCCGGGCAACGAAACAATCGTTAAGTTGGCGGGTGTGAAGTTGCCCGAACTTGATCGTCGCATGGAAACGTTGGTCATTGGGTTTCCAATCCGCGTAATCTACAACAGCCTCGAACTGATGCGACCTTACGCGGTTGACTGCCTGGACACGATCGAGTGCCCGATAGGGCGCGTCAAGCTCAGGGGCTACGCGGGTAGCGCGGATGGCGAGCACGCGAGCACGGCGATGCTCGTGTTTTTGCAAGGATTCGTCGTCTTAGGTGACGTTCTCTGTGCGCCAACCAAGAACATTGTTCATCTGGATACCACGCTGTTTCAGGCGCGGTTGCCGGATCGCGATGCGCTGATCGATGCGACTGAGCAGGTTTCTCGCATTGATGCGGCATTGAAAGAATTCTGGCGACGCCACTTGATGCAACAAAAAACCGTCCTGTCGGCGGAGCTGTTCACACAGCGTTATTTCAACGCCGCGGAACGGTGGCGCCTACTTGATCTATTCGACGACGTTCCGGTATTGCCAGGTTGTCTATTCAACATTGTCAGCGATTACCCGTACCAGCATGGTCAGGGCAATCCCGATTACTTGACGCAGTTAGAAGGCGTTGTGACTCGAGAAGCAATCGAGACGGGCCCATTGAAACTCGTCGAGCTCGATGATCCGCACGAAGCAAACATCGCCCATTGGATGTTCGCCCGCGCGCGCAAGTGGGTTGTGTTCGATGATCCACGCCTGAGCAAAAGCCATTGGATCCATTCGTTTGTCGAACAGTTAGACCAAGCCGCCTGCGAGGTCGACATCGACGGGGAAGCTGCACGCGCCGATCTCGAGGGGCATTGGATTGAACCGACAATCGTGATTTGCGCGGCGTACACCATTCGTCTGAACGACGAGGCCGTCAGGCTCACGAGCGACGCGATGTATTGGAACAATGAAATGATGGTGATTGTGCCGCCAGGTGACTCGTCCGGTCGGGCAGCGCAGCAAGTGTCGAATTTTATTGACGACAACGACAAGTGGCTCGATGGCGCGCAGGATCACGACACCGACGCGTTAGAGGATCTGATCCGGTTGCTTCGCGCCACCGATCCAGTCCGAGCGCTTAATTCGATGCTGCGTGAATTGCACCTTGAGCGGTATCCGTCATTAAGGGGGAAATGCTTCACTCTGAAAGTGAGCGAGGACGCAGATTGCCACGAGATTGAATGGGTCGCGTAGCGCCCAATCGCAAGCAAAATTACCATTGCTCCTCTTATAAAAGGCCCCCCGCGATGTCTGCGTGGAGGACTTTTTTTTTGCCGACAATTCCTACGGGGCTCGCGAATCGTTCGGCTGGATTCCTGCTTATTCGCGCAAAATAATGTCGCGGATTGATTGCGGACGGCCGACGTTGGCCGACCAGTTGCCGATTCGCGTTCTCCAGTCAATTCTAACTGCTGACCCCTATGCGACGGTCGATTGCTTTGCTCGGTGGTTCGCTTCATGGGGTCAAGCGCGACTCCCGGATTCCTTAGTGGAACTACCGAATCGACCCGGAACCGACGGTGAGGATATTTAGATCAAGTGACCGCTCCACGCCAAACACCGGACGGCCTTGAGACAAGCACAAAAGGGGTGGCCGTTTAGTCGTCAACCACGTGATCGAGGTTGGTCACTTTCCATTTCCTCGTCTTTGGATCTTTCGTGGCGGTGATGATCAGCGCATCGCGAGGCGCATGACGAAAGAACGACACGCCGACAAAGGCAGGGCCGTCTTTTGTTTCATTGGGTAGAACGATGTACGGCGCTTCAGCGCCGCCCTCAATACCAAGGGGAACGAAAGCGGAGGTCGTCGAGTCGTAGCTGGCGAGGCTCTCGGGTCCACCCAAGCGCTCGTACGCGGCAACCCATGCAGATGGCGTCGTCCCAGGTCGATGCGAGATCTCGCTCATTCCTCCATGGTCGGACACTCGCCATAGCGTGAAAGCCAGCGCCGTTGCGCGCGTCGCGTCCGCTGCCGATTGGACAGCCACATTGAGCGACGCCGCCACTCGCGCCGAATCAGTCAGCTCGGAGACCCATGATTGAAAGGCTGAAGCTTTCGACGTGGCCCACTGTTTGTAGAAGCGGTCGAAGAAATCGCGGGTTCGTCGGGAATGTCGATGCGCGCCATACGCTGAATGGCTCGATCACGCACCTTCCTCATTACCGGCGTTCTGAACGACTTATCCGGCCCGTCCTCAACGTTGATGTTGTTGAGAAATGAGACGCCCTTGATCCCCTGCTGAAGGAACCATTTCTTCTTTTCCGTCTTTGTGCGCGCCTGAATGAAGACGTTTACGTCCTTTTCGATTGCCTCCCATTGCTTGCTCGTCGCTTCGCGGAACGTTGGGTTTGCACTCAAGAAATCGGTCAAGATGCGGTATGTCCGGTCCGCTGCTCTATACGCGTCTATCGGATACCGATACGTCAAATCCGCCGTGTGTTCTGCCCAACCGCCACGAAACTTTGGATGTCCCCATCCAAGATCTGGATCACACCTAAGGACCCCTAGGAGTTGGGGTACGTCGGGAACGCCATAGTGGGACCAAGAGTCCTGCGCGACATGGAGCGCATCACCTAGCTTTCGCAAATTCTCATCGCGATTCGACGTAGGGAGTTTTGAGATCACGTTGGCAGGACGTCGCGCGGCCTCGCTGTCTGGCACGACTGCACGCTTTTCGGGCGGCTGGCCGACCGCTTCGAGGGTTGGAAAGTGAAAGTCGCGAATCTCCTCCGATGCGACTCGATCACGAAATTTGCAGGTGTACCAAACCATTAGATGGACCGCGTCTCGAATATGACCATCGATCGTCTCATCTCGGTCACCCAAAATCTCGGCGGCCTCTGGGTTGTATCCAGCCTGCAGCGCGAGCCACCTGGTCAGGCCGTAGTGCATGTCGCTCTCCCACGCGAATGCTTCCGCCGACTGTCCGAGTACGAGAATGGCCACCAAACCCATCGAACTCCAACGCATAGTTCATCTCTCCATTTGACGGTCGGCGACTCAGCGACTGACTGAGTTGCTATCAGCGTATGAGTGTAACGCTGCTCAGACGCCGACGCTAGTATTCGTCAGTAAAGGAAACTGGACAACAAGGAGCCGGGGGTCGCCTCCGTCTGGTGTGTCTCGAAACCTGACGTTCCCAATGTCGGCTTGCGAGCATGCAGATGTCCGTACTTGGCCGTCTGCGTAAGGATTGCGCGCAATAACCAACATGCAGTTTGAGTTGTATTTCAGTCGCTCAAACATTTAAAGGCCAACCACCCCACATTAGACAAGCATTTGCCTACCGGTCGTAAGCCGGCTTTAACGCGCGCCGTCTGGAAAGTCCGCGCCCAGTGTCGTTGATTCCCAGTTATCGAAGTCAGTGCGCATCAAATCGAGTTTCTTACGTGCCAATTCGAGCGCCGCTTTGCCGAGCAGCAAACGTAGCGGCGGCGTGTCTGACAGCGCGACGTCGATAATGGCTTGTGCCGCTCGCACGGGATCGCCCACTTGGTTGCCGCTACGGGTTTCCGTTTGCTTGCGGCGCTCGCCTGCGGTCGGTTCATAATCATTGATGTGTGTCGCCGACTGCTTAATCGACGCACCCGCCCAGTTCGTGCGGAATGGCCCGGGCTCGACAATCAGCACATCGATGCCCAGCGGCTTCACTTCGATCGCGAGCGATTCAGAAATGCCTTCGACTGCATATTTTGTCCCATGATAGTAACCCGTCGCCGCAAAACTCGTGATGCCGCCAATCGACGAGACGTTGACGATCAACCCGCTGCGTTGCGCTCGCATGACCGGCAGCACCGCCTTCGTCATGTCGATCAACCCGAATACGTTAGTCTCGAACATCGCGCGCACCGCTTCTTCCTCGCCCTCTTCAATCGCCGCGAGATAGCCATAACCCGCGTTATTCACGAGCGCATCGATACGGCCAAACTTCAACTTCGTTGCCGCGACCACTTCCGCGATCTGTGCGGGCTGGGTGACATCCAGCGGCAGGACGAGCACTCGGTCAGCGTGACCTTCGGCGATATCCGCTACTTTCGACGCATCGCGCGCAGTCACAACGGCACGCCAGCCACGTGCCAGCACGAGTTTGGCTAGCTCGCGGCCGAATCCAGTAGAACAGCCGGTAATTAGCCAGACAGGGTTGTCTCGTTTCATCATTTTCAAATATCCTGTTCAGGATTAACGCCAGATCTCAGCAAGCGTGACATTGACCGCCGGCAGCAGGGAGGGGGAAAGGATTTCAGTGTTTTTTCGTTCTAAGCGCCGACGATACCCTTTGGGCGTGGGCTCCAGGTTTACCTCGACCACGCCGCAGCGTAAATCGAATAGCCATACCTCTGGAATGTCATGCGCCGCGTACAGTTGCAATTTGATGGTTCGATCGTACTCGACCGTGGTATCCGCGATTTCAATCAACAGCAGAACGTCCGCCGCACCCGGTAACGCTTCACTGTAACCGGCGGCCTTCGGCCGCAGCAAGGCGATATCCGGCTGCGGTTCGGAGTCCGGGGGCAAGGCAATCGGGTTCTGCGGGGAGACAATTGCGGTGTTGCCGACGGCGTTGACCAACGCTTTAACCAGAACGTTGAGCATCCACGCGTGGCGGCTTCCGATGGGGGCCATATCGAGCAGTTCTCCTTGAATGAGTTCGACACGGCTATCCTCTGCAAGGATGCCTGCTTGCGCCATTTGGTGGTATGCCTCGAGCGATAACTTATGGCGAGGAAGGGTATGGGGTAAGTTCATGCCCGATAGTTTACCGGAAACGCTTAAATATTGGCGCCAGACGGGGAAGGCGCTAAATTGCGCTCCTATGGATAGACCCACAACGACCGGTGCCCCGTGGTACGAATTAAGAGACGCAATCATCGGGCGTGACTTCGCCACCGCGGCAATGTTAGTTCAATGCCATCCAAACCTCACAGCCACGCTCAACGGCATCGGCGAAACGGTACTACATTTCCTCGCCATCGTTTGGCTACACAACCAGGGCGCGGACATCAATTGTCAAAATGACTTCGGCATCCCGGCGTGGTTTGAAGTCGCGCAACTGGGCTATCGCAATTTGTTGCTGTGGTTCGTTCCGGCCGGCATCGACCTCAACGCAACGAATCGAGAAGGGCAGGGGATACTATCGTTTCTATCGAGCATGGGCGAAGACGAAATGCTCGAATTCATCGTCAACAACATCCCGCACAAAAAATGAAAGGTGTAATGGCGACGCTAGAGAAAAACTTGTGGCCGTGATCAATGCACTGGCCAACCCGGCGGGGAGCACTAAGTCGTCATAAACTAGATGACTCCAAATTCCGAAAACGATGTATTGGTAGTGCTAAACTGAGACTATTCGTGTTTCCAAAACAAAGCTATGTCTGAAGCCGTCTTACTGAAGACCATTCTCGACCAAATAGATAAAGGGGTTTACACCGATTTATTTATGCGGCCGGGGGAAGAGACGCGCGTCAAGACGCCGGCGGGCTGGCAACGGATCAGCGAACTCGCAGAAGGCAGTAAGCCGGCTGTGCTGAGTCGCGATTGGCTAAACCGATTTGTTGCGCAGATGTGCGGCAAAGAGAAATGGTTCGACGAACTACGCGCAAGCAAAGATAGTCAGGCGTTCATGTTTCCCTTCGATCCGCGCGAGATTCGTATGCGCTGCAAAGTGGCGCTCTGCGCGGACCCGCTGGGAAAGGGCTCGGATTTCACGGTCAATTTGCGCAACCTGCCTACCCACGTGCCGGTGCTGGACACGCTCGGCGTTCCAAGTGGGGTCAAAAACTGGCTGTTGCCTTCGGGCGGCTTGATTATCGTCACCGGGCAGATTTGTAGCGGCAAGACGACCACGCTCGCGAGTCTCGTGCGCCACATAAACGATTCGCGCCAGGCGAATATTGTTACGCTGGAATTGCTGACGGAATACGTCCACGAAAGCGCCAAATCGATAGTCACGCAACGAACCATTCCCGACCCCGTGCCGAGCTTTCTACAAGGCATTCACGACGCACTGGCGGGGCAGGCCGTCGATGTCATGATGATCGGGGAGGTCGTCGACAAGCCAACAATGGACGCCATGCTCCGCGCCGCTGAAAGCGGGCATTTGGTATTGGCTACGATGCATGCGAAGAACGCCGCCGGCGCAATCTCTCGCATTGTCGATATGTTCCCGGTCGAAGAACAGAAGCTACGACTGTCCATGCTCGCCGACAAACTAATCGGTGTCATTGCGCAAAAATTGTTGCCGGCCGCCAAAGAATCTCGCTATGTGCTGGCCTATGAACTGCTTCGAAACGCCACCCCCGCGGTTGCAGAAGCGATTAAGACCAACGATACAATGGCGCTGCAGGATCAAATCTTGCAAGGCCGCGAACACGGGATGATGACGCTGAACCAGACATTAGCCCAACTAGTAACAAACAAAATCATTGACCGTAACATAGCTCTTGACGCGACCTACGAGCGTCGCGAGCTGGAAGAAATGTTACCAAGGCGCTAACGCCCGACGTGAGCCTGACCTCTTGCGCCGGCGGTGTTGTTGTTTTAGAGTAATCCACAGTTGTATGCGTAACCCCGTTACGCGGCTGCTCGCCCAGAGCTAAACGTACACCCTGGTTGACGCGCCCCTGAAGTTTCGCGGTGGCGTCCCCTTATACCCCCTATTGCATGAACAAGGAGTAGCTATGGACAGGTCTGTCCCTCGGCTAGGCACGCCCAAGGCCTTTGACCGCGTATCGATCAGCGCCAAGCGCGTGATTAACGGGCAAGCTGATGTGAATCAGCTGGTTCCGATCGCCTATAAATGGGCTTGGGACAAATACTTAGCCGCCTGCGCGAATCACTGGATGCCGCAGGAAGTAAACATGAGCCGAGACATCCAACTGTGGAAAGACCCCAATGGGCTCTCTGCAGACGAGCGTTTGTTAGTCAAACGTAATCTCGGATTTTTTGTGACCGCCGATTCGTTGGCGGCGAACAATATTGTGCTCGGAACCTATCGCCATATCACGGCGCCGGAATGCCGCCAGTATCTGTTGCGCCAAGCCTTCGAAGAAGCAATTCATACACACGCTTATCAATACATCGTCGAATCGCTTGGATTGGATGAAGGCGAGATTTTCAACGCATACCACGAGGTTGTCAGTATTCAGGATAAAGACGAATTTCTGATCCCGTTTATTGAGACCTTGAGCAATCCGCAGTTCCAAACCGGCACACCTGAGTGCGATCAGCAGCTTCTCAAAAGCCTGATCGTCTTCGCTTGCCTAATGGAAGGCTTGTTTTTCTACGTCGGCTTTGTGCAGATTCTCGCGCTCGGCCGACAAAACAAAATGACCGGCGCGGCAGAACAATATCAGTACATTCTGCGCGACGAATCGATGCATTGCAGTTTCGGCATCGATCTCATTAACCAAATCAAACTCGAAAACCCGCATCTGTGGACCGACGCGCTACGTGCTGAACTGCGCACGCTGTTCGAGCGAGCCGTGGAACTGGAGTACCGCTATGCAGAAGATACCCTTCCGCGCGGCGTACTCGGTTTAAACGCCACGATGTTCAAAGAATACCTGCGCTTTATCGCCAATCGGCGTGCGCAGCAAATCGGGCTCGATGTGCTGTATCCGGGCGCAACCAACCCGTTTCCTTGGATGAGTGAAATGATCGATCTCAGAAAAGAAAAAGCGTTTTTTGAGACACGTCCGACCGAGTACCAATCGGGTGGCGCGCTGTCCTGGGATTAGGAGCGAGCGATGATCGAACCCATTGATGTACTTGTTTCCGTCCTCCTGATCGCCGGCCAATGGTGTATCGCGCAACGCCGCCCTGCGGGGTGGTGGTTGTTCTTGGTGACGAACATGATTTTGATTGTGATCGCGTGTCAGACCGGTCGCTGGGGACTCATTCCCGGCTACCTGATCTTAAGCGCTATCAATCTCTACGGCCTGGCCAAATGGCACGGGCCCATTCATTCACCGCCACGGATCGCGATTCCCGCGCGTGGCCTTAAGGAGCCGTTATGAATGCAAACGATTTAGTCGTGCACTACATGGTCGTCCGCCGTGACGGCAATGTGGTTTCCTTCAACGCAGAAAAAATCCGCGTGGCAATCGCCAATGCGTTCTTGAAGAACGCCGATGGCGCGCTGTACCACGCTGGCCATACCGAATTGTCGCAAGCCGAACGCGAGCAAGTTAACGCCGTCACCGATCATGTGGTCGAAACTCTGTTTCGGCGCAAACCGGAAGGCGGGGCGATTCACATCGAAGACATTCAGGATCAAGTCGAGCTATATTTGATGCGATCCGGTCAACATGAGATTGCGCGTAATTACGTGCTGTATCGGCGTGCGCGCCACAAAGAACGTGCGGCGCGACAGAACACTAATCCAACCCATACGACCCTGACCGTTTTAGTCGACGGCAAGCCGGTCGAAATAGAAAGTTTCAATCTGCGCCGGCAATTGCACGCAATGCGCGAGGGACTGCACGGGATTGAGCCCGATGCGGTTTACGATGCCGCGGTGCGCGATATGTTTCAAGGCGCCCGCTACGCCGACTTTCAACGCGCGCTAATCTATGCAGCACGGGCGCGTATCGAGACCGAGCCGGATTACAACTATTTCGCGGCCCAACTGCTCTTGGCATCGTTACGTCAAGAAGTCTTGTACCAACCTGCCGGCCGACTGAACGTCCCGGCGGACTACGAGACCGCCTTTCCCGGGCTGATTCACGTTGGGATTCAGTCTGAACTATTGGACCCACGCCTCGCCGAATTCGATTTGGATCGGTTAGCGCAAGCGCTGCATCCCGAGCGGGACTTTCTGTTCGGCTACTTGGGCCTGCAAACGCTTTACGACCGTTATTTCTTACACGTCGACGGCTGGCATTTTGAATTGCCGCAAACGTTTTTCATGCGCGTAGCGATGGGCCTGGCGTTGAACGAACAGGACCGCAATGCACGTGCTATCGAGTTTTACGACGTGCTGTCGCAATTCGACTACATGGCATCGACCCCGACGCTGTTTAATTCGGGCACGCGCCATGCGCAGTTGTCGAGCTGTTACTTAACCTCCGTTCCCGATGATCTGGACGGCATCTTCGGCAGCATCAAGGATAACGCGATGCTACAGAAGTACGCCGGTGGGTTGGGAAATGATTGGACCCGCGTTCGCGCCCTGGGTGCCCCTATCAAGGGCACCAACGGCAAGTCGCAAGGAACCGTCCCGTTTCTGAAAGTCGCCAACGATACCGCAGTCGCGGTAAATCAAGGCGGCAAACGCAAAGGCGCAGTCTGCGCCTATCTTGAAACCTGGCACTTGGACATCGAAGAGTTCTTGGAATTACGCAAGAACAGCGGCGATGACCGGCGTCGTACGCATGACATGAATATCGCCCACTGGATACCCGATTTGTTCATGGAGCGGGTGGAGGAGGGCGGCAATTGGACCTTGTTCTCGCCTAGCGACGTGCCGGACTTGCATGATTTGTTTGGGCCGAAATTTGCAGCCGCCTACGTAAACTACGAAGCTCAGGCGTCCAATGGGATCATCAAGCAGTTCAAAACCGTACCGGCCCAGCAGCTATGGCGCAAGATGATCAGCATGCTGTTCGAGACGGGGCACCCTTGGATGTGTTTCAAGGATGCCTGTAACATCCGCTCGCCGCAGCAGCATGTGGGAGTGATCCATAGCTCGAATCTGTGCACCGAGATAACGCTCAACACCATCGATGATGAAATCGCCGTGTGCAATCTGGGCTCGGTCAATCTAGTCAATCACCTCGTGCGTCAGCCGGCGGGCCACCGCAGCATTGATCCCGCGAAGCTCGAGCACACCGTTGCGGTTGCGATGCGCATGCTCGACAACGTGATCGACTTAAACTACTACGCCGTCGAAAAAGCTAAAGCCTCGAACCAGCGGCATCGCCCGGTGGGCCTGGGCATTATGGGTTTTCAAGATTGCTTACATCAAATGGGTGTGGCCTACGACAGCGCGGACGCCGCGAGATTCGCGGACACCTCGATGCAGTTGGTCTGCTTCTATGCGTACGCGGCGTCGGCGGCGCTGGCGGAGGAACGGGGCGCGTACCCGACTTTCGTTGGCTCGTTTTGGGATCAAGGCATCTTGCCGCAAGACACCGTTAAGATGTTGGCCGAATCGCGTCAGAGCTCCATTGCGGAGCCAAATGTGTCTGATGAACTGCCCGACTGGAAAGATCTGCGTCGGCGAATCCGAACCCACGGGCTACGCAACTCGAATTGTGTTGCCATCGCACCAACGGCAACGATTGCCAACATCGTCGGCGTGTCCGCTTCGATCGAACCGGTTTACCAAAACCTGTACGTTAAATCCAACCTGTCCGGTGAATTCACCATCGTCAATACGTATTTGGTTGACGAGTTGAAAGCACTGGGCTTGTGGGACGCGGTGATGGTGGCCGATCTCAAACATTACGATGGCAGTGTCGCGAAGATCGAGCGGATCCCGGCGCACATCCGACAGCGCTATGCGACGGCGTTTGAAATTGATCCGCGGTGTTTGGTCGAATGCGCGGCGCGGCGAGGTCGTTGGATTGACCAGTCGCAATCGCTTAACCTGTACGTCGCCGACGCGAGTGGTAAGCAGCTTGATGAATTGTATCGGCTTGCTTGGAAGCGTGGCCTCAAAACCACGTACTACCTGCGCACGCTCGCTGCGAGTTCGGCCGAGAAATCGACTGGACGCGGCGGCGAGTTGACCGCCGTGACCGCGGTGCCTGCATGCCGGATCGACGATCCGAGCTGCGAGGCGTGCCAATGAACTAACGCAGACGTCCGACGGACGTTCCCACCCCCCCTCTCCAGCCTGAGCTCCCGCACCGCGCACCGCGTGGCGTGGGGGCTCCTTTTTTTGAACCCCAGCGGGTGTCGCTCTGCCCGCAAGGGGAGACGCGCGCCCGCTTTCTTAATGGAAGCGGTATGAAAGATTTAAACACCTTTTGGCTACCCGGCTTTGAGCCGCCTGGCCACGCCATCACCGATGTGCCGTGGCCGACCGTAAAAGCGGCGCCCATCGATAACCCGCTCGAGGAGGCCGATCAACACGCGAAAGCGGTGGCGGGCCCTTCGTCCTCGTTCTACCGACTGACTAGGGAACACCTCGCGCGCTTGGGTTCGTCGATCCAGCGTTGCCTGACTAACGTCACCGCCATTCAAACACTGAAGCGCATCGAATGTGAAGGGCGCGGTGCAACACCTCAAGAGCAAGCGACTCTCGCGTTGTATTGTGGCTGGGGCGGCATTCCGCAAGCCTTCGATCCCGACAAAACTGATTGGGCCGAGCGCCAGATGATGCTGCGCGAAGTCGTAGAGGTTCACGAATGGGAAAGCGCACGGGCAAGTACGCCGAACGCCTACTACACGTCGATCGAAGTCATTCAGGCGATCTATCGGGCACTCGAGCGAATTGGGTGCAACGAGGGCCGCATTCTCGAACCGAGCGCCGGCACCGGCTATTTTCTGGGGGCCATGCCGGAACACTGGCAGGCGCGTAGTCAGGTCACGTGCGTCGAAGTGGATTCCATTTCGGCACGGATTGGCGCTCAGTTATATCCGGACGCACGTTGGCATCAAACCGGGATCGAACAGGCACCGCTGCCCGCCGAATGTTGGGATGTGGTGTTAGGGAACGTCCCGTTTGGTGACTACAGTCTGCATGATCCGGTCTTCAATCGGTTGAAGTTACGCGTTCACGATTATTTCTTCGCAAAAGCGCTGAGCAAACTACGCCCCGGTGCACTCTTGGCCTTCGTGACCAGCACGGGCACGATGGACAAGCTCAACACAGGTGTGCGCGAATATTTGGCACACCAGGCCGATTTCTTGGGCGCCATCCGATTGCCATCGGGTGTGTTTCAGGAGGTGGCGAAGACGCACATCGCGGCCGACATTCTGTTCTTACGCAAGAAACACAGCGGCGAGCGGTATGACAGCCCGAGTTGGAGCAACGCCAACTGCGACGAGACCGCGCCCGGCCGAAATAAACCTTGGGTGAACGAGTATTTCCTTGCGCGCCCGGAGATGGTCATCGGCTCGATGAGCATGGACACCGGCGCGTATGGCCGCCCTGAGCTGAAGGTGACCTTTGAGGGTGACCTTGAGGCTGCGCTAAATCAAGCGATTGCCCAATTGCCGACCGATTGCTATCGGGCGCGTCGCGAAAACGACAAACGCTCGCCGCTCATGCCGATCAGCGACGCGCCTGTCGGCGCGAAAAACGGGACGTTCGTGCTACACGACGGACGACTTGCCGTTTGCATGGGGGGCGTGCTTAAAATTGTCGACCACGAATATCCGGCAAAAACGGCCCAGCGGATTTGCGGCCTGCTGCAACTGAGGGACGTGGCACGCGCGGCCATTGACGTACAAGTGGCGAACGCATCGGATGCCGTGATCGCGCAAGCACTCGCGACCTTGAATGCAACCTATGCTGCTTTCGTGTTGCAGCACGGCTACGTGCATGATCGCGCCAATCGCCGTGCATTTAAAATGGACCCGGACTTACCGTTACTCCTGTCGCTTGAGATTTACGACGCGGATACGGAGCGCGCGACCAAGGCCGATATGTTTGGAGGCCGTACGATCTTCGGACACGTCACGCCGTCGTCCGCCGAGTCACCGCAAGCCGCGCTCATTGTTTCATTACGCGAGCGCGGCAAAGTGGATCTGGGCTATATGAGTAAGCTGCGTGGCGATAGCGAAGCGGTGCTGCTCAGCGCATTAGTCGCGGACAATCTGATTTACGAAAATCCGTTGACCGGGCAATGGCAAATGGCCGATGCGTATCTGAGCGGCAATGTCCGCACGAAACTCGACGTGGCGCAGTTAGCCATGAATGAGCGCGACGGCGAACGGTTCGAGCGCAATGTACGGGCCCTCCAATCCGCCCAACCCAGGGACTTATTACCGGGCGAGATATCAGCGCGCCTGGGCAGTCCGTGGATTCCGGCGGAAGTGATTCAGCAGTTCGTCACCGAATTGCTGGAGCTAGCACCGGATGCCATCAGCGTGTTTTATAGCCCCGCCGGCAATGTGTGGGCGGTGGAAGTAGCGCCCTCAGCACGAGGTGTTTACAACCACGTCCTCAACACGACGACCTACGGCACGGTGGATATGCCGGCCGTTGAACTGGTGCAGTTAGCACTGAACCTGCAGCAGCCGACCGTGTACGATGAAATGGTGGACGGCAAACGCATAATGAATGTGGTTGCCACTGAAGCAGCGCGAAGCAAGCAACACGATATCGCCGAGCGCTTCAAGGAATGGCTGTGGCGTGACCCCGTTCGGGCGGCGACCCTAGCCTTCGACTATAACCAACGTTTTAACGGCGTGGTGCTACGACAATACGACGGCTCGCATTTGCAATTGCCGGGGATGAGTAATGTCGTCAAACCGTATCCGCATCAACTCAATGCCATTTGGCGCACGCTGCAAGCGGGCAACACCTTACTCGGTCATTGCGTTGGCGCCGGGAAATCGTTCGCGATGATTGCCTCGGCGATGGAACTGCGTCGTTTGGGCATTGCGCGTAAGCCGATGTTTGCCGTTCTGAACTCGCAGCTGGAAGATTTTGCGGCCGAGTTTCTGCGCTTCTATCCCGCGGCCAAGTTGTTAGTGGTTGGCAAGGAAGATCTTGTCGGCGATTGCCGCCGCGAAATGACAGCGCGCATTGCGACCGGTAATTGGGACGCAGTGATCGTGACCCACGCGACGTTCGAGCGAGTGCAAGTCGCCCCGGCCTTCGCGGCTGAATTTATGCGTGATCAACTCGACGAGCTTGATGCTGCGATCGCGGAAGCGAAGGCGGCGGATAGCCGGGTTGCCATTAAGCAAATGGAGGTCGCAAAAAAACGGCTCGTAAAACGACTGGCTTCCCTGTCCGGTAACGAGAAGAAAGATAAGCACTTAAACTTCTCGGCGCTTGGCATTGACTGGCTCTTTGTCGATGAGGCGCATCTATTTAAAAATCTGTTCTTCATCACCAAGATGAACCGCATCGCGGGGTTGCCGAACACGGCCTCCCAACGCGCGTTGGATCTGTTGCTGAAGTGTCGTTATTTGCAACAGCTACACGGCGGTCAACTGGGCGCCGTATTCGCAACCGGCACACCGCTCAGTAACAGCATGGCGGAAATTTATACCATGCAGCGGTTCTTGCAACCCGACACGCTCGCGCGCACGGGACTGGCGCATTTCGATGCGTGGGCCGCGTGTTTTGGTGAGCCGGTGACGGCGCTTGAAATCGCGCCGGACGGTGGGGGTTATCGCGTACACACGCGCTTTGCCCGCTTCGTCAATGTGCCGGAACTCACCGCGCTGTTTGGTGAGGTTGCAGATATTCAAACCCAAGAAATGTTGCAGTTGCCGGTACCGGCTATCGCGGGTGGCGGGCCACAAACCATCGTGGCGGACATTTCGCCGGCGCAAAAAGCCTATGTCGACACCTTGGTGGAACGTGCTGCCCGGATTCATGGCGGTGGCGTGAATCCGAAGGTAGACAACATGCTGGCGATTACCTCGGCGGGTCGCAAGTCCGCGCTGGACATTCGGTTGGTTGCGCCAGCGGAGCAAGCGTTCGCCGGTTCAAAGGTGAACCTGGCAGTGCGAAAGATTGTCGAGATATGGCAGCGGACTGCGGAACAACGCAGCACGCAGTTGGTGTTTTGCGATCTTTCGGTGCCCACCGGTGGTCGAGGGTTTTCCGTGTACGAAGACGTGCGTGACAGTCTTGTCGCGCAGGGCCTACCCGCCACGGAGATCGCGTTTATTCAAGACTACGACAGCGATACCGCCAAAGCCGAAATCTTCCAGCGCGTGCGAACCGGTAAGGTGCGCATTCTGTTGGGCTCCACGGCGCGCATGGGCATGGGTGTGAACGTGCAACGCAAACTGGTGGCGCTGCACGATCTGGATGCACCGTGGCGGCCTGCCGACATGGAGCAACGCTTAGGGCGCGGCGTGCGGCAAGGCAACGAGAACACCGAAATCGAGGTGTATCGCTATGTCACCAACGGCACGTTCGACAGTTATATGTATCAAACACTGGAACGCAAGCAGCAGTTCATCGCACAAGTCATCGTGCGCGATGCGGCGATCCGCACCGTGGAAGATGCGGCGTTGACGGCCTTGAGTTATGCCGAGGTCAAAGCGTTGGCATCCGGCAATCCGCTGGTGTTGGAGAAAGCCGGTGTGGACGCCGAGGTGCTAAAGCTAACGCGAGCGAAAAATCAGTGGCTGCGCGAGCGCTACGACTTACAGCGCAAACTGGAGAGCGAAGGCCAGCGTGTGCCACGACTTGAGGCTGGTATTGAAGCGATTCGACAGGATCTGGCGAC
>JBKJHT010000009.1:0-41564 GCA_046598945.1 Burkholderiales bacterium
CGCGATGTTCTCTGCTACGTCGCGCGGAAGTTTTCCGAGCCAGCCGCGATACCAAGTTGCGATAGCGGGTAATTCCGGCCAGCGCGAGGGCGTCCACGTGTCGCTGCCCATGACGAAACGGTCTGGATATTTCAAAAATAATTCTTTCCACGCCGGATCGATCGTGTCGCCGCTGACGATGTCGTAGCGATAGGACAATTCGACATACATCGTCAGATAGCGCGCCATCCATTCACCGACGGTTGGCGCCGGCGTACTCATGCCCGCGTGGGCCCAGAGAATTTTCGCTTTTGGATTGTGGGACATCAGGGTCTCGATGGCTTGCGTATCGGAGTGAGCATGCAGATGCAGCTTCTTTTCTACCGCGAGATTGACCAGGCGTTTGATCACATCGCTTTGCGCCTCCGCGCCGTACAAATGAAACTCGCCGATGCCGACATAGATGCCGCGCTTGAGTTCGTTTTCCAGAAACGGCATCGTGTCGTCGGCACGCCACCAATTGGCGCGTTCCACCAGCCAGGTTTCATAGCTGGTCGCCTTGTGATAAACGCGCAATTCCGGCACGAATCGTTTTGGGTCGCGGTCATAAAGCTTGAGCGTGCCTTCGATGGGTGTGCTCGACAATAGCGCCCGTGGGATGTTGGCTTCGTCGAGATACTTGATTGCTTTTTCCGGTGGCGTTTCTTCCCAGGCGTTGCCGCTGTAATGCAGATGGCCGTCGAAAAAAGGCAGTTCTTCGGCAGCCGTGTTCCAAGCTATGCAGACGATCAGGCAAGGCAGAAAATTTTTAAACATAAAATCATTAACCAAAAATTTAAACACTCGATTAAACATGCCCTGAGAGCCGCATGGACGCTTGCTCTCAGGGCAACATACTGTGGCCCGGATGCATTCCGGGAATCAACTACGATCTTTATCTTACCGCAATCGGCGCAACCGTCGAGCCGGTGCCGCCTTTAATCTTCAGCGGTTCAACAATAAAGGCAAACTCATAGGCTTTATCTTTTGCCAGCGCCGCAAGTTCCATATTCTCCAGCAAGAATATTCCATTCACCACCAGCGCAATCGCGTGCACCGGTAGGCGAATTTGTTTATCCGGATTCGGAAAAATTTCGATGCCCCAGTTGTCGCTGCCGATCAGCACGACGTTTTGTTTCGCCAACCATTCCGCGGCTGACGCGCCGATGCCGGGCTGACCGCTGACGAATTTCGCGTTGTCTTTCCCCCACAACAAGCCCCAGCCGGTATGGATCAGAACGGCATCGCCTTGGCCGATCGATACGCCTTGTTTCGCCAGCGCATCTTGCAAATCCTGTACCGTGATTTCGTAATCGATCGCCAACATCTCCACACCCTTGAACGCGGCGATGTCGATCAACACGCCGCGAGTGAAGATCGCGCCGACTTTTTCCACGCCGAGTTTGGTGAAGCCGTTACGCGTCGCGATGTCGTCTATTTTGATGCAGTTGTAGAGCAGATCGCCGATGCCCTGATGATTCAGCGCGTCGAACTGGGTGCCCACTTGGCCAAGCTCCGTGGTGACGATCTCTTCGTTGCTGCGTTGCTTGTTGGTGGCGGCGGGATTGCTGGTGCGCTTTAGCTGCATGCTAAAGCGCCGGTCGCCGACGAACGGCATGGTGGCGTTGAGTTCTTTGCCCAATTCGAATACCTTGCCCTGGCGGATGAGTTTGGTGGCGCGCAACACCGCCTCCGGTCCCATCAAATTAGCAGCGCCGCGTTCGTCCTCCGCGCCCCACTTCGAGGGGCAGCGTTGTTCCGGCGTCGGCGGCGACCAGGTTTGCGCGCTGGCGGAGGTGAATCCGATAAGCGTCGCGATCAGTAGAAAAAGTCGTAATTGAGTATGCGGCATGTTGTTCCTTCGTTGGTTTAGAATTGATTCGCCATGCTATGCGCAAGCTTCACCGCTGACAAGCTATGCTAGAGTAGCGTGTGCTAGAGTAGCGCCGAGAAATAAACAAAAGGAGAGAATTGCCATGAAGAAATCCGTCTTGCTCGCTGCGCTGTTTTTGAGCAGCAGCCTGTTGATCACCCACCCACTACGCGCGGAAGAAAAAGCCATGGATGAGAAAATTACCACATTGAAAATCATCGACAACAAAGTCGGTGAAGGTGCAGAAGCTAAATCCGGTTCGACCGTTTCGGTTGATTACACCGGTTGGCTCTATGACCCCAGCGCGCCGGACAAAAAAGGTAAGAAGTTCGATAGCTCCTTGGATCGCGGCAATCCGTTTGGTTTTGTGTTGGGCCGTGGCGCGGTCATCCGCGGTTGGGACGAAGGCGTCAAGGGCATGAAAGAGGACGGCAAGCGCACGCTCGTCATTCCGTCCGACATGGCCTACGGTAATCGCGGCGCCGGCGGCGTAATTCCACCGGGCGCGACCTTGATATTCGATGTCGAGTTGATCAGCGTGAAATAGCACGAGCCGAACCGCAGAGCCCAGCCACACCCATCAATGATGTTGGCTGGGCTTGCATACCCGTCTCGCATCCAGTAAGTTAGTGGGAATGTTATCGCGTACTGGATGAGACACATGACACGCCGCCCCCCTATTCTATCTGCCGCTCTCGCCGTCACGCTGGGCCTCGCCGCCCTGGCCTTCGCCGAAGATCAAACCGATCCCACCTTATCGGCGGGCGATTTCACGCTGAAACGCGCCGATGCCACCGCCTTCGCCGAACCGGCGCCGATGTTGACCTACAAGCAGCAGCAGACCTTCATGCGCGGCCGTCAGCACTTCAATCAGAAGTGGGTGATCTTTCCCTCCTTGGGCGGCGATTGGGGGCTTGGGCCAACGTTTATAGCCGACAAATGTTCCGGCTGCCACATCGGCGGCGGACGCGGCATGATGCCCAAGGCCGACGAGGAACCCGTCGGTGTGTTGATTCGCATGAGCATCCCGGGCACGGGCGAACACGGCGGCGTGAAGCCTCATCCGGCCTACGGCGATCAGTTCCAGAATCAAGGCTTGACCGGCAAGGACGCCTACAATCACGGCGTGGGTGATCGCGTGCCGCCGGAAGGTACGGTTTACATCGATTGGGACGACGCCGGCGTCGTGGAATTCGCCGACGGTGAAAAGGTCACACTGCGCAAGCCCAAGCCGCGCTTTGATAAGCTGACCTTCGGCCCGATCGGCGCCGAGACCATGCTGTCCTTGCGCTTTACGCCACCGATTTTTGGGTTGGGGCTGCTCGAGGCGGTGCCGGAAGAAACGCTGCTCGACATCGTAAAAAAACAAGCGGAGCACGGTATCAGCGGTCGGCCAAATACGGTCTGGGATCCCTACACCAAGCAAACCCGCATGGGGCGTTTCGGCTGGAAGGCCAACGTGCCATCGATCCGCATGCAGATTGCCTTGGCGTTCCACGGCGACATCGGCGCGACCACGTCGCTGCTCATCGAAGACAATTGCACTTCGGTGCAAGCTCTCTGCCTCGCCTCCACGCCGAACAATCGGCCGGAAGTGATCGACGTTAACTGGGACGAGATTGAGTTTTGGACGCAAGGTTTAGCTGTACCGGCGCGGCGTAATGTCGCGGACGCGGATTTCAAGCGCGGCGAGGATTTGTTTGACGAGGCAAATTGTTCTGTGTGCCACGTGCCAACCATGAAAACCGCCGCGGAATTCAAAACGCTGCCGCAGCTTGCCAATCAGATTTTCCACGCCTACACCGACTTGTTGCTACACGATATGGGCGAGGGTCTCTCCGACGGCCGACCGGACTATCAAGCCGAGCCCAAAGAATGGCGCACCCCGCCGCTGTGGGGCTTGGGCCTATCAGAAACGGTGACCGGCAGCACCGCCATGTTGCATGATGGCCGCGCCGCCAACGCCACCGAGGCGATCCTTTGGCATGACGGTGAAGCAAAAATTTCCCGCGAAGCATTTCGCAAAATGGCGAAAGCCGATCGCGATGCGTTGCTTAAGTTTTTGAATTCGATTTAATCGCGCGAACACTGCTTCAATAGCGCTTCGGAATCGATTGCTCTCGTCTACCCGACGCGTTCCTCCCTCATGGCCCTAGGCCAGTGGCTAGCCTACCGGGTGGCCTAGGGCGAGGGGATATAGTCCCTTCTCCCTCGGGGAGAAGGGTGGGGATGAGGGTATGCGCGCCCTGAATTGCGCCGCTTCACTCTTCCAAATTTAATTCTAAAATCCCAACCAACCACGCCAGGAGCCAGCACCAGAGCGGCATCCAGGCAATGCCATGCCAGTAGCCAAGCGTGGAGCGGCTCGTGGCGTAGTCCCTTCCTTTATTGACACCGCTCGTCATTCCGCGTGCCATTGGTCACCTGAATCTAGCGTCGTATGCCCGAACAACGCGAGGACGACCAAATGCGCTACTTCGGACAGAACCCGCCGGTACCCGCCCAACGTTGCATCAGCTTCACGAACTCAGCGTGAGCCAGCGGTGGTGTAGCACGATTGTCGCCAGGCTGCCAGGACCAGATAACCAGAGGATCGTTCTCGACGTGCAGCGCGATGCCGCGCGGCGCGCGGTTACCGTTGCGAGCCGTGTCGGTGATCGACGCGCATATCTCGGACGGCGAACCGTCGCCCCAGCTCATTGCGCGCGGCGCCATATGCCAATCGTCGGCGCCGGGTATGCCGGCAATATTGGCGCCCTGGTGGCAACTCTTGCAGGTATAGCCGCCGACGCCGCGATCCGCGGGTCCGCGTTTGACATTGAACATATGCTCGCGACTTGCGTCTGTTTGACGCGGACCGTCGCCCTTGGCATGGCAATTGGTGCAGCGCGGATGCTGCATCACTTTGACCGCAGCCATGAAGGCTTTGACCGATTCCTCCTCGTTGCCTTGGGCGAATGCAATAAATGGTGAGCATCCAACCAGCAAAGCGATGAGATGTTTTCTTGCGACAAGCATGGTTCGTTCTCCGTTTGTTGTTAAGCTTGAGGCGATTTGACGACGTCACTGCGAATCGGCAACTGCCGAATGCGCTTTCCCGTTGCCGCGAAAATCGCGTTAGTCACAGCGGGCGCAATCGGCGGCGTACCCGGTTCGCCGACGCCGCCGAGCGCTGCGTCGCTATCGATGATGTGGACTTCGATCAGCGGCGTTTCCGCCAGTCGCACCATGTCGTAGCTGGGAAAATTGCCCTGCTCAACGCTACCGTCTTTGATCGTGATCTCGCCGAATAAAGCGGCCGACAGCCCGAAAATAATACCGCTTTCCATCTGCGCCAGGATGGTATCGGGATTGATGGTTGGACCACAATCGATGACGCACACGACGCGCTTAACCTGGATCGTGCCGTCAGCGGCAACGGCGACTTCGGCGACTTGTGCAACGATGGAACGGAACGATTCATGTAACGCGATGCCGCGCCCCGTACCTTTTTCCATGGGCGTTCCCCAACCGGCTTTTTCGGCGAGAGTTTCCAATACTTTGCGATGACGCGGATGTTTTTCTAACAAACCGCGGCGAAACTCGTACGGATCTTTGCCCGCGGCAAAGGCGAGTTCGTCGACGAAACTCTCTTTGAAAAAACCGTTGTAGGAATGGCCGACGCTGCGCCAGAAGCCGACCGGAATCGGCGTACGCGATAACACATGCTCGACTTTAAGATTGGCGATTTCATACTGCACGTCCGCCGCGCCCTCGGCGTTGGTCTTGTCCTGCATCATATCGGACGCGGCCCACGGCACGATGCGCTCCATGAACGACAGCGTCACCGACGGGCCGACGATGCGATTCCACCACGCGGTGGGTTTGCCTTCGCTATCCAACGCCGCGCGGAACTTCGCCATCGCCGCCGGCCGGTACATGTCGTGTTGCGTATCCTCTTCACGCGACCATACCACTTTGACCGCCGCGCCATTGAGCTGTTTCGCGATCGTCACCGCTTGCACGACGGCATCGGTCTCCGCGCGGCGGCCGAATCCGCCACCCAAATACGGTGTATGCACGATCACTTTTTCGGTCTCGACGCCAGCGGTTTTTCCGGCGATCCACTGCACCAAGGACGGCGCCTGGTTCGATGTCCAAACTTCACACCCACCATTCGCCACCCGCGCCGTGCAGTTGATCGGCTCCAGGGTGGCGTGGGCAAGAAATGGCACTTGATATTCCGCTTCGATCACCTGCGCCGCGCGGCCGAGTTCCGCCACGGCGTCGCCGTCGTTGCGATAGCTCCCGGCTTTGTCCGACATCATGTCGCGCTTGAATTGCTCGGCAATTCCGGCGGAATCGAGTTGGCTATTGGCGCCCTCCTCCCACACCACCGTCAGTACCGCCAACGCAGTCTTCGCGCGCCAATAGCTATCCGCCACCACCGCTACCGCATTCGGCAACGACACCACTTGTTTGACGCCGGGCATGGACTTAATTTTTGCGTCGTCGAAACTTTTCAACGTGCCACCGAATACGGGACACTGGGCGATAGCGGCGTAGACCATATCGGGCAGTCGCACATCCAAACCGAACACCGCTTCACCGGTCACCTTTGCGGGAATATCCAGACGCGGTTGCGATTTGCCGATCAAGACGTAATTTTTTCGCTCCTTGAGTTTCGGTTCCGTCGGCGGCGGGAGTTGCGCGGCATCGGCGGCGAGTTCGCCGTAGCTCGCCTGCCTGCTTGATGCCGTATGGGAAACGACACCGTTGCTCGTGGTGCATTCGCTCGCCGACACCTGCCATTGTTTCGCCGCGGCAGCGATCAACATTTCGCGTGCCGACGCGCCGGCGATACGCATACTCTCCCAACCATCGCGGACGCTCGTGCTACCCCCGGTGGCTTGCACGCCCAAGGTGTCGCCCAGGCTGTAGCCGACGCGCCGCGCTACACTTGCCGCGTAACTCTTGTCTTCGGCGCCGAACGGCAGGCCATCCGTGAGCATCGTAATGTTGGCATACATCTTATCGATAGGCGCCTGCTCGACTTTAACTTTGCTCCAATCGGCGTCCAACTCCTCGGCGACTAACATAGCCAGCGCGGTATAAATGCCCTGGCCCATTTCCTGGCGCGGCGCCATGACCGTCACCGTATTGTCGGCGGTGATCTTGAACCACCCGTTGAGCGCGAGCTCTTTATCGTTGAGTTTGAAAGAAGACGGTTTCGCGAGGCGATCGCGTTTGTTTAAGAACCGATAGCCAAAATAGGCAGCGCCGCCGAGCACCACGCCGGCGATCAGAAAACGACGTCGCGATGTTTTCATCATGCTGCCTTATTCTCGGTTGCGAGCGAACGGATGGCCTTGCGAATGCGTGGGTAAGTGCCACAGCGACAGATGTTGGTAATCGACTCGCTGATCTGTTCATCACTTGGATTAGGCTGATGTTGCAACAAACCGGAAACCGCCATGATCATGCCCGATTGGCAATAGCCACACTGAGGAACCTGATGCTCGATCCACGCCTGCTGAACGCGATGTAACCGCGCTTCGCCCAAGCCCTCGATAGTGACAATCTCATTGTCGGCAACCGCGCTAACGGGGATGATGCAAGAGCGCATCGGCACGCCCCCCAGATGCACCGTGCAGGCGCCGCAGGCGGCGACTCCACAACCAAATTTTGTTCCGGTCAGGCCTATGCTGTCGCGCAGCACCCACAACAATGGCGTCTCCGGCTCGACATCCACTTGGAGCGTTTTTCCATTTACTTTTAGCGAAATCATGATGCCTCCGATCGAAAACAATTAAGGATTGCGTTGATACGTTAAAACTTATGCACCTATGTGAGAAATGTAATTTTGGTTTCGTGATGACGGTTTCACACTTTGCCCTCACCCTGTACCCTCTCCCAGAGGGCATGACTCCCTTGTCCCTCTGGGAGAAGGGGCGGGGATGAGGGCAGCCCGACGCGACTCACATCAACCACTACTAGCCACACGAAGCCTCCACCTGCACGACCAATTCCTTGAGCAAATCCACGGCAGCGTCGATTTGCAGCGTATAAACGTTCTCGGTGCCGCGCCGCGCCGACGACACCAGCCCGGCGCTGCGCAGCGTCTTTAAATGATGGGAAATAGTCGGCCGCGACAGGGTTAGTTGTTCGGCGATCTGGTTCACATTCATCGAATCCACTTCGGCCAGCAATAAGATAATGTCCTGGCGTCCGGTATCACCGAAGGCGTGAAACAGCGGCAGGCAATCGCGAAACGCGCGTGCCGGAGCGGCGAGTTTTGTCTTCTGTTTTTTTGTCGTCATGTCAGCCATGAGTTGATTGGTTTAAACATATGAACGAATACTAATCCAACATTTACGCGCGTGCAACGGCTGCGGCAGTCAACGCACCGTCATGATGCATCGATCCGCCTCGCGGCACTATTTTGTTGCAAGAATTTTCCGGCGTAAGCGAATTCCGGTATATTTTCATCAACTTAGCCGGGGTCGGGGGTGGCACAGGCTTTGCTCAAATGAGCTATCAATCGAAACCGACCGGCGACAATGAATTACTCTTCGCTCCTCAAGGTATTTGCCAGCGCCACGGATGATTCGCACGATCTGGATGAATCGACTTTCCATACGCTTTACTCGGCGATATTCGACGCCGGTTTACCGGAACTGGAAATGGGTGCGTTCATCGCCTACTCCCATGCACGACCGACCTCGGCGCAGGAACTGATGGGACTGCAGCGGGCCTTAGCGCCGCGCGTCACCCAGTTGCGGCTACCGCAACGGGACGTGCGCCCGATTCTCATCCCCACTTATTGCGGCACCGTGATCCATCCCAACCTGACGGCGCTGCTTGCGCTACTACTACAGCGTTACGAAATACCGGTGTTACTACACGGCACGCTCGAGGGGCACGGCGGCATGGCAACGGCGTATGTGTTGCGCGCGCTGAATATTTTTCCCAGCGCATCGGCGCAACAGGCGCAATCGTGTTTAGATCGGGAACTGCTCGCCTTTGTACCAACCGCGGTCTTGAGTCCCGGTCTGGCGCAGCTACTCGCGCTACGCGCGCGGCTGGGATTATCAAACCACCATTACGTCGCGCCAACGTTACTTGACCCATTCGCCGGACACGGCCTACAGCTTGGCAACGTGACGGATGATGCGCAGACTGAAATCTTGCGCGAGTTGTTTCGAACAACCGGCCATATCGCATTGGTATTTCGCGGTACGGAGGGCGAGCCCTTCGTCAATCCCACCCGGCGGCCGGCCATCGATTTTGTATCCAACGGCAACCACGTCATGCTGTTCGACGACGAGAACGACCGCGGTCGCACGCCGACACGAATACCTTGCGATGTAAATTTACTCTCCACCACAGCCTGGATCAAGCAAGCGCTGAGCGGCGAAGTCGCGATCCCTCACCCGATTTTGAATCAACTCGCCTGTTGCCTTTTCGCTTCCGCCTACACCAAGGACATGAATCAAGCGAAAGCCATCGCCGCCATGTCCGCCGGGGGTTTGGTCGCCGCTTAATGCTGCCGAAAACTTGACTCGGTGTCCGTATCCTTTACTATTGCGGCTCCCAACAATAAATCGTCAGCGGAGACAAGTAGATGAAAATGAATCGACTCGGAAACAGCGATCTGGTTGTTTCCCGAATTTGCCTGGGCACCATGACCTGGGGCCAGCAGAACACAGAAAAAGACGCGCACGAACAATTGGATTTTGCTACCGCCCAGGGCATCAACTTCATTGACACGGCCGAGATGTACGCCGTGCCGCCGACCGCGGAAAGTTATGGCAAGACCGAAGCTTATATCGGCTTGTGGTTAAAAAAACAGCAGCGCGATAAGCTCATTGTCGCGTCGAAGGTTGCCGGCCCGCGGCCTGACTTTACCTACTTGCGCGGCGGCTCCAAGGTTAACAAAGAACAAATCGACGTGGCGCTGCACGATAGCTTAAAGCGCCTGCAAACGGATTATCTCGATCTCTATCAAATCCATTGGCCCGACCGCAACACGCCGATCTTCGGCGCCTACCAATACGATCCAAAACGCGAGCGCGAAGCGACGCCCATTCGCGAACAACTCGACGCACTTGCCGTACATGTGAAGTCGGGGAAAATTCGCTACGTTGGCCTGTCGAACGAAACGCCGTGGGGCGTGTGCCAGTTCACGCGCATGGCTGAACAACACAATCTGCCGCGCGTGGTGTCGATTCAAAACGCCTACAGCTTAATGAATCGCACCTATGAGTACGGCCTGGCCGAAGCCTGCCACCGCGAAAACGTCGGTCTGCTTGCCTACAGCCCGCTTGCCTTCGGCCATCTCAGTGGAAAATATTTGACACCGGACGGCCGTGGCCGCTGCAACATTTTCGCGGGCTTTGGTCAACGTTACGAAAAAGTAAGCACCAAACCCGCTTCCCAAGCCTATGTCGAACTCGCCAAGAAATACGGCATGAGTGGCGCGACCATGGCCCTCGCATTCGTCAATCAACGTTGGTTTATGGCAAGCAACATTATCGGCGCAACGACCATGGAGCAACTGAAGGAAAATATTCAGAGCGAGTACGTCACGCTATCGGACGAATGCCTGAAAGAGATCGAAGCGATTCACTTGCGTTATACCAATCCAGCGCCGTAGCATTGCCAGGAGCCAAGTGCAGCCTGCCTCGCAGCCTATACCGGGTTGCGCCCCGTACCCACGCGGTACTGGAAGGGCGTCAATTCAGTACGCGAGACTCGACTTCGCCCTCCGCCGCTGCCGCGCCGCCGGGAAAATCCAGCATCAGGTTCCATTCCGCTTCGCGACATGCTTCCTGCAACATCCGGCACCAGCCGTGCAGCAATGTATCGTTCAAGCGCAAATCCACACCACGCCCCTCGACCGGATGCAGCGCCAGCAAATAAAGCGCATTAGGTAAAACAGTCATCGTGAGTTTTGCGGCAACAAAGTGCGATTCACCGAGTGGCAGCGGCATCGCTTGGGTTCGATAGGGCTGCGAAAAATCGGCTTGACCAACCGCTGCCTCGTGCTGCATGCCCAGCACCATGCGGCGCGCATCGGTGTTTGCAGCAGGGATTTCTTGCGCCACTTTGTTGCTGAGCAACTGCACCAGATTGGGCCACAACTGCTTGACCAAACGTCGTGTCAGCCAAATGCGAACCGCGTCAGCGTCGGAACCGCTGACGCGAAACAACATCCGATCTTGCTCGGGATGAAAGGTAATCTGTAACTGGGAAATATTTAAAGGGTGATTCAGTTCAGCGCAATAAGCACCGATGGTAATACGAATCACGGGTCACACAAAACCGCGGACGGTCACGCCAACACGCAATAGCCACGCGGCTGTCAGGCAATGCACGGCTGCAAGGCAGTATCCATGGGGCACTCGGGGCAGAGCCATGAGGGCGCGGGCGTTGGTGACCCCCCCTATTCAAACGTCCCCGTACCAAGCAACGCCGCCGCAACCTCAACCGGCATATCCAACAACATCTGCGCATAGCATTTGCCAAGTGGATCGGATTGAAGCGACGTCATTCCGCCCCCGCCGAGGGCGCGGTGCAAGACAAAATTCAGTGCCATGATGCCGGGCAATTCGTAGCGCTCGACCGGCCCTTTCACTAAGTGTCCCATGTACGCGGCGACTTTTTCCGCCGTAAGATTTTCTTGCAGCCATGGCCAAATTTGTGGGCTGCGTGCGATCACGCCGATGTTGCTGTCGTCGCCTTTGTCGCCGCTGCGCCCGTGCGCAATGCGCGCCAGCGCAACCACGGTCTTGTCGCGCGGGTGCGGGGACGATGGATTCGGCGCCGCGGTGTAGGTGCTGGGACGCCATTCGGCGCCGACCGCTACGGCTTGCGATAGCACTACCGAACTGCCTTCCAACTCAACCGATACCGGCACACGCCGCTTATCGAGCAGGAACGAAAACAGTCGCACGACCGGCTTGATGTCTGCACGGCCACCCCCTAGCGCGCCGCTGGTGCCGGGGCTCATGGACGTGCCAGGGGAACTCGCTTCGCGGCGCATGATCTCCAACGCATTTTTGTCGGCATGCCGAACGGCAATGCGCAGGACGACTTCGCGGGCATCGCCGCGCCGGCTGTGCGGGCCGTACAGCGACTCGGCGCCGATAACTTCTACAAGCGCATCGGCGTAGTCGGCAAAACCGCGTTCGGCCATCATGCGTCGTGTGCGCTTGAGTAAGGCGGCGGCGGTTTTTTTTGCTTTGCCGACGGCCTCGATGCCACGAATTGCGAGGCCAACTTCCAGTTGATAACCGTCCGAAAACGTCGCAGTGCCTTTGTAGCTTGCGGTCGGTTCGCGCCCCACCGCGCCGGTCACCCGAACGCGCTGCTCACCGACATTTCGCAGTTGTACGGCGCGAAAATCGCAAATCACATCAGGCAAAATATACTCGGCGGGATCGCCGATTTCGTAAAGAATTTGCTCGGCAACGGTTGCGCTTGAAACGAGACCGCCAGTGTCGGGCGCCTTGGTCACGACAAAGCTTGCGTCATCCGCGCATTCGACAATCGGATAACCGATGTTGTCCCAATCCGGCACCGCGTCCCAATCGGTGAACAAGCCTCCACTACTTTGCGCACCGCATTCCACAATGTGACCGGCGAGACTCGCCTGCGCAAGTTTATCCCAGTCGCGCCAGTCCCAACCAAACTCATGCATCAACGCGCCAACCATCAGCGCGCTATCGACGCCACGTCCGGTCAAAACGATTTGCGCGCCACAGCTCAGCGCCTGCGCGACGGCACGCGCACCAAGGTAAGCGTTCATGCTGTGAATTTTTTCCGGAAGCGTGCGGTCCGAGAACATCTCACGTGTATTCTCGTTGCACAACTGCGGCAACAAGCCCATGACGTCATCGCCACCGATAATGGCAACCTTGAGTTCGATACCTTGTGCCTGCGCAATCACCCGCAGCGCATCCCGACACGCGCCAGGATTCAGCCCGCCGGCATTCGACAGCACCTTCACGCCACGCTCCGCAATCACACGCAGATTCTGCGCCATCGTGACGCTGACGAAATCGGTGGCGTAACCCATCGCTGGATCCTTAGTGCGCGCGCGCGCCAGGATCGCCAGGGTCGTCTCGGCGAGGTAGTCGTAAACCAGGTAGTGCAGCGGCGCCGCTAACAACTGCGGTGTGGCGATAGCCGAATCGCCCCAAAACCCCGACGCGCCGCCGACTCGAATTACCGTCTGCATCACACTCCTTTTATTTAACACGATGCCCCGAAAAGCGCGTGGCCAGAAGGCCATTGGCGCACCCGGCATATTGCGTATGGATTCGCACTGTAATGAGCTTTCAGGGCAGCAGATTGTAAAATCAGCCCACGCAGTAGACGTTTAAGTTTACGCAAACCTTAGTCTGTATGCCATAGTTGGCAATGCGGCGTTGAATCGATACGAATGTCGCGTATTCGACCACTCGTCAGGCTGTCCTTGAAATTGCACCGGGTGGCCCTATATTTAAAGCATTAGTCTTGTCACGCGAGTGGGTTGGTTTAACGTTGTTTGAAGGAGTGGCTATGATGAACCTGGTTTATAACAGTGAGCACTTTTCGGTGGTCGAATACCCGACGCACGGCGGTTTCGAGCTAATCGACAAGCACGGCAAAACGACCGCTTTCTTCGTCGGTGACACGGCAGTAAAATTTCGCGCGTCAATGGAAACCGTCTTCTCCAATAGTCCTACGACAGAATCGATTGACGAGTTTCTTGATGATTACGAAGCGCCGTCGGAACAACAACTTACCTTTCATTGATTCGGACGTCGAGCCGTTCGCACGATAAGCCCTATGGTATTGGCTCGCGCCGCGACTGAATTAGATTTTTCCGCTCACCCACAAGTATATCGGCTGTCAACCAGCATAAAACGCTTCTCGATTGCCTCCCATCACTGTCGCGGCATGCTAACGGCAATAGTGCGATAGCCCTCAAGCTGCCCTCGGCGCGTTCTCGTTTATTGTTCACTTATATTGTGTTAGCCTCGGAATTTTAGAGCGAGTTCCGTTGACCATGCCCGGTTTGCATCTGCGCAATGCACGTGACTTCTCCACAATTTGGATCGGTCGTTGCGTGTTCATGTTGCTTATGTTCGCGCAATTTCCATTAGCTAACGCCAATAGCCCCAGCGCTGATCGTCCGGTGGCGGACGCGGCGCGGAATCTATCGCTTTATTCGAATGCGGCGCTAGTCCTCGATGAAAATACCGGCGCGGTTCTGTATGGCAAGAACATGGACACGGTTCACCCCATCGCGTCGCTTACCAAGTTGATGACGGCGATTGTCATACTCGACAGCGGCCTTTCCCTAGAAGCCACCATCCGTGTCGAGAATGACGATATCGATATGGAGCGCGGTTCGCGCTCAAAAATGCGCATTGGCGAAGTATTAGCGCGGCGCGATATGCTGCGGCTGGCGCTTATGTCTTCGGAAAACCGTGCGGCAACGGCGTTAGCCCGAACCTTTCCAGGCGGCCGCGATGCGTTCGTCGCGACGATGAATCGGCGCGCCGGGAAAATCGGTATGCCGGCAACTTGGTTCGTCGATAGCAGCGGGTTATCAAGCAAAAACGTATCGACCGCGCGCGACTTGGCCAAGTTGGTCGCCACCGCCGCCCATTATGAATTGATTCGCGATTACTCCACGACACCGCAGGTTTTACTGAAGCGCTTGGATAGCGGCACACAAGTTAACTACGTCAATACCAATTTGCTATTGCGTCGCGATAACGGTTGGGACATCAACATTTCCAAGACCGGCTATTTGAACGAGGCGGGTTATTGTTTGGTGCTGCAGGCGGTGATCGAAGGTCGCGTCGTGAATATCGTGTTGCTCGATTCCTATGGGCGCTATTCGCGCGTGGGCGATGCTAACCGCATTAAGAAATGGATCGAGGAACGCGTGCGTCGGAGCATGGGAAAATTATGAACGCACCATCCGCCGCCAACTATCGCTTCCATGATCTCGCACCCAATGTGTCGTCGTTCTTGGACGACGTACTCGAGGGTTTTAGCCATGTACAAAAACGCTTATCGGCAAAATACTTCTACGATGAGCGTGGCTCCGAGCTGTTCGAGGCGATCTGCGACCTGCCCGAGTATTACCCGACTCGCACCGAGCTCGGTATCATGCGTCAACATGCGCACAGCATGGCAACACGCATCGGGCCAAAGGCATTGTTGATCGAGTACGGCAGTGGTAGCAGTACTAAAACGCCGATCCTTATCGATGCCATGCAACCGGCGGGTTACGTGCCCATCGATATTTCTCGCGATCACCTGATGCAGTCGGCATTGGCGCTCGCGCAGGCGCATCCGGAATTGCCGGTGCGTGCCGTATGCGCCGACTACACGCGCCAGCTCGTGTTACCGAATTTCGACGATATCGACTTTCAGCGTAAAGTCGTGTACTTCCCCGGCTCGACCATCGGCAACTTCGACCGCAACGAAACCGACAGATTTCTGCGGCAAATTGCGCAAGTCGTGGGGGCCAACGGGGGCGCGTTGATCGGCGTCGATCTAAAAAAAGACCCGGCCGCGCTGCACGCGGCGTATAACGACGCGGCGGGCGTGACCGCCGCGTTCAACATGAATGTCCTGGCGCGCATCAATCGGGAGTTGGGCGGCGATTTTGACCTGAACGGCTTTCGTCATCACGCGTTTTACGATGAGTATCTCGGTCGCATCGAAATGCATTTGCTGAGCCTGCGCACGCAGGCGGTCACGATCGCAACCAAGCGTTTCGCTTTCCGCGAAGGCGAAACAATTCATACCGAGATTTCTTGCAAATACAGCATTGAGGAATTTCAAGCCATCGCGCGCCACGCAGGGCTGGCGGCGACGGACGTGTGGATCGATCCAGCGCGCCTATTCAGTGTTCATCATTTGACGGCGCCGTTGGTCGGCGCATAACCAATCTCGCGCGAAATCGTATCGGCGATCTCTTTGACTCGATCCGCCCAACTCCAGCGCATGCGATCTGATGGGGCGAGCACCGAAATTCCCGCAACCAGGCGATTCTCGTCGTCGCGAATTCCCGCGCCGATACAGCCTACGCCCGCTTCTTCTTCTTGATCCTCAAAAGCGTAGCCGCGGCGCGTGACCTCGCGCAATTCGTCTTGCAATGCCGTTAGCGTTTCGATGGAGCGTGCCGTCAGTGCATGCAATCGGGTACGCTCGGCATAGTTTACCCACGCAACCTCGCCGTCATCGGCAAGGAACAACTTGCCCGTTGCCGTAACGTGCAATAAGGCACGTGCGCCGTAGGCATGAACCACTCGCATCAGCGATTGACTTCCGACAGCCCGCTCGACGAAGATCACCTCATCGCGATGACGTATGCTGAGGGTGACGGATTCGCCGGTTTCGTTCTGCAATTTCTGCATGTAAGGCAAGGCGTGCTCGCGCACCGAGACACGCTGCTTAAACAGATTGCCGAGTTCGAGCAGACGAATACCGAGCTTATAACTGCCGGCATCGACGCGCTCCACCATGCGTTGATCGCACATCGCACCGAGAATGCGGTGGGCGGTCGAAGGATGGAGGCCCGTTGTGAGGCTAAGATCTTTCAAGTGAACGGCGCCGGAAGATGCAGCGAGCGCATCGAGTAAATGCGTCATCCGGACGATCACCTTGATCGTGCTCTTGGTCTCTTTTTCTTCCCTCGGTTCCTCGGGTTCCAAATTTTTCGCAGATCGAGCCATCGCAACGCCTCGCGTTATTGTCTGTTAGTTAGATTATTCTAAAAGTGTACCGCATTTGACAAAAACGCGGGGCAATTCCTCGTACCTACGAAATAATTTGGCAGCGTTTATGCTATCATCACGATCCTGTAAAAGTCTCGGAATTCGCTCTCGTGCGCGTCGGTTTCTTCGTCACCTGCCT
Source organism: Burkholderiales bacterium (assembly GCA_046598945.1). Taxonomy (GTDB): domain Bacteria; phylum Pseudomonadota; class Gammaproteobacteria; order Burkholderiales; family JALYOK01; genus JALYOK01. Next base: position 16,796 of record JBKJHT010000009.1, read on the forward strand.
TGTCGATCTGGTTCGGCCGCGTATTGGTTTCGCGGCGATAAAGTTATTGGAATCGGCTGGTTGTGAGGTCGTTGTACCCGCCACGCAGACCTGCTGCGGTCAACCCGGCTACAACTCCGGCGACGTAAAATCGGGCCGCGAATTGGCGCTCAAATTCCTCGACGAATTCCAAGGTTGCGACTATATCGTCGCGCCGTCCGGATCCTGCGGCGGCATGATCCGCACCCACTACCCGGTCATTTTCCGCGATGAACCGGAAACCTTAAAGCGCTTGATCATCTTGACCGAAAAGACCTACGAACTAACCGATTTTTTGGTTAACGTCGTCAAGTTCGACAAGTTACAGACCGATTTTTCCGGCTCGATCACTTACCACGATTCCTGCTCCGGCCTGCGCGAACTTAACGTCAAACAACAACCGCGCACGCTGCTGAAGCAGTGCGGTTTGGCGGTCACGGAAATGACCGATGCTGAAGTCTGCTGCGGTTTCGGTGGCACGTTCTCAATCAAACTCGGCGATATTTCAACGCGCATGGCTGACAACAAATGCGTTAGCGCCCAGGCCACCGGCGCCAGCGCCATCGTTGGCGGTGATCTTGGTTGCCTACTTAGCATCGAAGGCCGCTTGCGCCGCATGGGCGATCAAACAACCAAGGTATTGCACGTTGCTGAAATCTTAGCCGGCGCCGATCAAACCCCTAGCAACTAGCCGCGGAAAAATCATGCAAGTCGCATCAATGCATTTCAAGAGCAAGTCCTCGATGCAACTGGACAACGCTCACTTCCAAAAAAACATGCGCCGCTTCGGCCGTGGCTTCGCCGAGAAGCGCGCCGCAGCCGTGGCGCAGCTCGATATTTTCGAGGCGTTGCGCGACGCGGGCAAAGACATCCGCGATCGCGGCCTGGAGAATCTTGACGCTTACCTCATCAAATTCGAGGAAGCGGCCACGGCGCGAGGCACGGTCGTTCACTGGGCCGAAACAGCGGAGGACGTGAATCGCATCGTCATCGAAATCGCGCAAGCCAATGGCGTGAAGAAGATCGTCAAATCCAAATCCATGGTAAGCGAAGAATCCGGGCTAAATCACGCCTTGGAGGCAGTCGGCATTCAAGCGATCGAGACGGATTTGGGTGAGTACATTGTTCAGCTCGCCAAAGAGCCGCCTTCGCATTTGATTGCGCCGGCGATACACAAAAGTAAAGAAGATGTCGCCGAATTATTTCAACAGCACCATAACTTGCCTTACAAGCTCGACATCCCCGACTTGACCAAGGAAGCAAGACAGATACTGCGTCCGCATTTTTTGTCCGCGGGCATGGGCATCTCCGGCGGCAATTTTCTGATCGCCGAAACCGGCTCCGTTGCACTCGTCACGAATGAGGGCAACGGCCGCATGGTCACCACCGCGCCAAAGATACATGTGGCGATTACCGGCATCGAAAAAGTGTTGCCTACACTGGACGACCTTGCCACTATCATGCGCCTGTTACCGCGCTCCGCGACCGGTCAATCGATTTCCAATTACGTCACGGTGCTAACAGGCCCGAAAGCCAAAGACGATAGCGACGGACCCGAGCAATCGCACGTGATATTGGTGGACTCCGGCCGGTCCGCCATGCTCGGCACCACGATGCAAGAAGCCTTGCGTTGCATCCGCTGCGGCGCCTGCATGAACCATTGCCCGGTGTATCAGAATATTGGTGGTCACTCCTACGGCTGGGTGTACCCCGGCCCGATAGGGGCGGTGTTGACGCCGAATTTTGTTGGCCTCAAAAATGCGCTTGATCTGCCGCAAGCGGCGACGCTGTGCAATGCGTGCGGCGTTGTCTGCCCTGTCAAGATTCCGCTTCCGGATCTCATGCGGCATTTGCGCGAAAAACAAATCGAGCAGAATCTGCGACCGTTCGGCGAACGCCTGTCGATCAGGCTTTGGCGCTATGTCGCGCTGCGCCCGGGACTGTACGCATTCGCGACAAAACTGGCGACCCGCTTCGGCAAATTGCTTGGTGGAAGTGAAGGCGTGATCCACCGCCTACCCCGCCTCGATGGCTGGACCAAAGGCCGCGACATGCCCGCCCCCACGGGAAAAACTTTCCGCGAACTTTACGCACAGAAAAAATCTTAACCATGCCAACAATCAGCAATCGTTCTAATTCCCTCGGCACCGAAAATGCATTCGTCGTCCTTGCCGAAGTCAACAAACTTCAGCGCGAAGGCAAGGACATCATTTCGTTTTGTATCGGCCAGCCGGATTTCCCAACGCCAAAAAATATTCAAGATGCCGCAATCGAAGCGATCCGTGGCGGCAAGCACGGCTATACGCCCTCAGCCGGCATTCAGGAATTACGCGACGCCGCGGCGCGTTATTTGGGCGGCATGCGCGGCGTGACGATTTCGCCCGATGATATCGTCATTGGCGCCGGCGCGAAGCCATTCATCGCCTATGCGATTTTGTGCTGCACCGACTATGGCGCGGGCGACGAAGTGATTTTTCCGAATCCCGGCTTTCCGATTTACGAATCGCAGATCCGCGCGCACGGCGCAGTGCCAGTGCCGATCTTCCTGCGCGAAAAACGCCAGTTTGCTTTCGATCCAAATGAACTTGCCGACAAGATCACGAGTAAGACCAAACTCTTGATTTTGAATTCGCCGCAGAATCCCACCGGTGGCATTTTGACGCGCCAGAATATGGAAGATATCGCCGCGATCCTCCACAAGCATCCACAAGTTTGGGTCTACGCCGACGACATCTACGGTCGCTTGGTATACGACGGTAAATTCATTTCCATCGCTGAATTGCCAGGTATGCAGGAGCGCACCATCATTACTGACGGCGCGTCGAAAACCTGGGCAATGACCGGATGGCGCTTGGGTTTCGCCGCCAATAAGGCCCTCGCACCCCACTTCGTCCGCTGGGTGACGAACACCGATTCTTGTGCGTCGCAGATCAGCCAGTGGGCGGCCGTCGAAGCGCTGAATGGTACGCAAGAACATGCCGACGCCATGCGCCAAAGCTTTTTAGAGCGTCGCGATTTGATTGTCGGCCTGTTGAATGAGGTCCCCGGTGTGACGTGCCAATCCCCCGGCGGCGCATTCTACGCCTGGCCGAATGTCACCGAAGCGTGCCGCATGATGCGGGCCAAAGACTCGGAAGAATTTCGCGCCCGGCTGCTGCACGAGGCTGGTGTCGCATTATTGGCGGATATCCACTTCGGCCCGCGCGTTCCCGACGAAGGCCAACACGTACGCTTCAGCTACGCCGCGTCGAACGAAGCGATTAAAGAGGGTGTCGCGCGCATGGCGGATTTCATCAAACGTAATACCCGCTAATTTTTACCCTTTACGGTTTACCCTCCACCATGGCTGCTCGCGAAAATATTCTGAGTCGAATCCGGATCAATCAAAAAAGATCCGGTGTCACGAGTCCGGTCGAATTAGCACAAGCGGGGAGTTTCATCGCCAGCCATCCGCAAGGCCCGCGCCCGAATTCCGACTGGCCGGATCTGGTCGCGCACTTCAAAGAACAGGTGATCAGCTTGGCGAGCACGGTGGATGAAGTGTCATCGATCGCCGCAGTGCCTGCTGCCATTGCGCGCTACCTGCAAGATCAGGATCTGCCAAAGCAAGGGGTTTGCTGGCCGGGATTATCGAAGTTGGATTGGCAAAGCGCCGGCCTCGCGATGGCGTCCCGCCCGGTGGAAGAAACCGATAAGCTGGGTGTGACGGGCTGCTACTGTGCCATCGCGGAAACGGGAACGCTGTTGCTCGTGACCAGCCCGTCAACGCCGAACAAAACCAGCCTCTTGCCCGATACCCACGTCGCGATCGTAGCCACATCGCGCATCGTCGTCGGCATGGAAGAGGCTTGGAATCTTGTTCGCACTGAGCTCGAGCAACTGCCGCGCGCGTGTAGTTTCATTTCCGGTCCGTCACGCACGGCGGACATCGAACAGACCCTCGTCATCGGCGCCCACGGCCCGTATCGCGTCCACATCGTTCTGGTGGACGAACCCTCGGATGATTTAATCGATACTGGGTGGTGGAAGCGAAAAAAGGCACCGGGCTAAGCCGCAATCCCAGCGCGGTTCTTCAGGCATGCATTGCCAAACGGCAAGCTGGTATTACGCCCCAACCATGCCCCTTGTAGAAATTACTTAACGCGCATCCCTGGCTTAGCGCCGTCGTCAGGACTCAAGATATATAGCCCACTGCCGTCACCGGCCGCAAGCACCATGCCTTGCGATTCGCCGAAACGCATTTTGCGCGGCGCCAAATTGGCGACCATCACCGTGTGACGGCCGATCAGAGATTCCGGTGTGTACGCCGACTTGATGCCGGCGAATACGGTGCGGGTTTCGGAGCCGATATCGAGGGTGAGCTTGAGCAATTTTTCCGCGTCGGGAACATGCTCGGCATGAACGATCTTGGCGATACGCAAATCGAGTTTGCTGAAATCGTCGATACCGATGGTTTCGCCAATCGGCGCGATGGTAGCGGCGGGCACCGGCGGCGGCGCTGGTTTTTCCGGCTGCAGTCCGGCCTGATTGGCAGCGATCAAATCTTCGATTTGTTTTGCCTCTATTCGGGTCATCAAATGTCGGTAGGGCTTGATCGCGTGTCCTTGCAGCAACACCCTTGCGTCATCCCACGTTAATGGAACTATACACAAAAATGCCTCGACGTCCTCGGCTAATTTTGGCAGCACGGGCTTCAAGTAAATCGCCAGAAGCCGAAACAGGTTAAGGCTCACGCTCGACACTTCGTGCAGCGTCGCCACCTGCTCGGGATGCTTCGCCAGTTCCCAGGGCTTCATCTCGTCGACGTACTGATTACATAGATCCGCCAGCGCCATAATTTCTCGCACGGCCTTGCCGGACTCGCGCGCCTCATAAAGCGCGATGATGCCAGGCGCCGCGCTTTGCAGTTTTGCCAGTAAGTCTAGTTTCGGCAACGCATCGGCGAGCTTAGCGTCGAATTTTTTCGCAATGAAACCTGCGCAACGGCTGGCGATATTGATGAATTTCCCGATCAGATCGCTGTTCACCCGCGCCACAAAATCATCTAAATTGAGATCAATATCCTCCATCGATCCGTTGAGTTTCGCGGCGAAATAGTAGCGTAGATATTCGGGATTTTTCAGATGATCGAGGTAACTGCGGGCGTTAATAAACGTCCCGCGGGACTTTGACATTTTCTCGCCGTCCACCGTGACGAAGCCGTGAACGAAGACATGGGTAGGCACACGTAGGCCGACAAATTTCAGCATCGCCGGCCAAAACAACGTGTGGAAGTAAAGGATATCCTTGCCGATGAAATGCACCATCTCGGACTTAGAATCGGACTGCAAGAAGCTATCGAAGTCGATGCCTTGTTTGCCGCACCAGTGCTTGAAGCTGGCCAAATAGCCAATGGGCGCGTCAAGCCAGACGTAAAAATATTTGCCCGGCGCGCCGGGAATCTCGAAGCCGAAATAAGGCGCATCGCGGGAAATATCCCAGTCATTCAGACCCGCTTCGAACCATTCCGACGCCTTGTTTGCGACCTCACTTTGCAAACGCCCAGGCGCCTGAGTCCAATCTTTCAGAAATTCGATACAACGCGGATCGGACAGGCGAAAAAAATGATGCTCCGATTGCTTCATCACCGGCTTCGCGCCAGTGATGGTCGAATAGGGATTTTTCAAATCCGTCGGCGCGTAAACAGCACCGCATACTTCGCACGAATCGCCGTATTGATCCTTCGCGCCGCACTTTGGGCACTCGCCTTTAATATAGCGATCGGGGAGGAACATGCCCTTCACCGGATCGTAAAACTGTTCGATGATTTTCTTTACGATCAAGCCATTGGCGTCGAGCCGCGTATAAAACATCTCGGCTAACTCGCGATTCTCGGGCGAGTGCGTGCTATGCCAATGGTCAAAGCTAATGCGAAATTCCGCCCAGTCCCGCTGGTGCTCCTCGCCGATGCGCGTAACCAATTGTTCCGGCGTCACCCCTTCGCTCTCGGCCTTGAGCATGATCGGCGCGCCATGGGTATCATCGGCGCAAACGAAATGCACTTCATGGCCATGCATGCGCTGAGTGCGCACCCAAATATCGGCCTGAATATATTCCATGATGTGGCCAATATGAAACGGGCCATTGGCGTAGGGCAACGCGGTGGTGACGAGGAGTTGTTTTTTCATATCGCTGAATTTCTAGGCAAGGGCGAATTGTAGCAAAGCCCTGCGAGAAACAGTAATGATGATGGGGCGAACTGTTAAAATGACGTGTTATTCGCATCTGGAATTCGCGCCTCATGGCCATCACCGAAGCAGCCGTCCAAGCAGCACTGAAAGATTTGATCGACCCCAATACGGGCAAAACCTACGCCGCATCAAAAGCGATCAAAAAAATTGAGATATCCGGCGACGATGTAAGCGTCCATATCGTTCTCGGCTACCCGGCAAAAAGTGTATTCGAGGAAACCCGCGCGGCATTCGCCAAACAACTCGGCACGTTGCCGGGTTTGCGCCAAGCCAATGTTCACGTGGAAAGCAAAATCATCAGCCATGCCGCTCAGACCAACGTCAAACTCATTCCCGGTGTGCGCAATATTATCGCCGTGGCCTCCGGCAAGGGCGGTGTCGGTAAATCCACGACAGCGGTAAACCTGGCTCTCGCCCTCGCGGCAGAAGGCGCGAACGTGGGTATGCTCGACGCGGACATCTACGGTCCGTCGCAACCGACCATGCTTGGGCTCTCGGGGAAACCCGAGACGACGGATGGCAAAACCATGGAACCCAAAATCAACCACGGCATACAAGCCATGTCGATCGGATTTTTGATCGATGCGGAAACACCGATGGTGTGGCGCGGCCCCATGGTCACCGGCGCGCTGGAACAGTTATTGCGCGACACTAACTGGAAAGATTTAGATTACCTCGTGGTTGACCTGCCGCCGGGCACCGGTGACATTCAACTGACGCTGGCACAGCGCGTGCCGGTGACCGGCGCCGTAATCGTCACCACACCGCAAGATATCGCGCTGCTGGATGCGCGCAAGGGACTTAAGATGTTCGAGAAGGTCAACGTGCCCATTCTGGGCATTGTGGAAAATATGAGCACCCACATCTGCTCGAAGTGTGGTCACGAAGAACACATTTTTGGTACCGGCGGCGGCGAACGCATGGCAAAAGACTACGGCGTCGATATGCTTGGCTCACTACCCCTAACGCTGCAAATTCGCGAAGAAACAGATTCCGGTACGCCCACGGTTGTGGCGGATCCAGACGGCCAGGTGGCAAAAATCTACAAGCAAATCGCGCGGCGCGTGGCGGTGAAGGTTGGAGAACTTCAGAAAGATATGACGTCGAAATTTCCGAATATTGTGATTCAGAATACCTGATTACGCATCGGTGCATCGGCGCCTGCGCGGAAAATTCGACGCGACGGCAGCGCTAGTTGGGGTACTTGCCGCCATCAAAATAGGCCTGCCAGAAGGCAATCTGGGTGCGGCTCACCAACCATACCACGCCACGAGCCAATTGCCATGCGGTCTCTGGCGAAGGCGTTACAGCGCCGCGCACCGACGTATCAGACTGAATGAAACGTTTGGTCGAATTCATTTAGAAATAAGTCGAGGTTTGATTGGGGCAGAAAGTTAATCCCACTTGCCGATTCGCGGCCACCACCCGACGAAAATCGCCTGCAAAAGCGACGGTACTGGCCTCTGGCGTACGCAGGTGAACACGGTAGTGATGTGAGTCACAATGCGTAAGGACAGCGATCGCTTGAGTGCGATAGTCATTGGCGATCAAATTTGCGAATGTACCGGTCAAGCGTCGTGCCCACGGCAAGTTCGGTAGGAAATAAACCAGTCCGCTGGGTCGAGTTTCACCCGGCACGCCACGGGCCGCCGACTTATCCTGGTTATAGGCCTCGCGCAAATTCGAGAAAACCGACTCGTCTTTGATGAACGTGACGGGGTTAGAATAGTTTCGCATCCGCTTGTGCAGTTCGACGGGCGAATAGTACAGTTCTTCGATGGCATCGCCGTAACTGTTGTAATTGAGCAAGCACCCTAGCTGCTCAAGCAGACGTGTTTTTCTCGCATCGATTCCTATTTGGCCGGCCAACTGGTTGGCCACGGAATGCAAATTGTCGCCAAAGGCGCCGACGATCGCCCACCGATGGGTGGCGCCACCGAGCGAGCTATCAACGATCAAGCTGGTACACCAATTGGCATCGGTATCGATGCGCAAATCAAGGTTGGCATGGCTCGGAATATCGCCGGGGAAATGATGATCAACGTAAGTTACCGTTTTACCTGCATCAAGCAATCTCATTAACGCTTCACGATTGTAAGAAAGAGGTAAATCCAGAACGGTGACCCGATCGACCCAATCGGGCTCCACTCGCTTGAGCAAGGATTGATCGCGCTTTACACCACGGAACAATTGCCCGTCGCACGGCTACGACAAATGCAATTGTTGCAGCGAACATAACCCATCGGCATCGCCATTGACCACAAAAGCATGTCTGGACATCGATCAAGTCGCCACGATTTTCGAGCCGATAATCATGAGCATGATAGCGAGAAATGTTCGCAACCATTTCTCCGGCATTCGATTGGAGCACTGACTTCCAATCCAAATACCGGGCAATGATCCCAGTAATAAGTTAAAGAGTAAGCCCCAATCCACCTGCCCTAACATAGCGAAGCCAATGCCGCCGACCAAGGTGAGTGGTATTGCATGCGCGATGTCCGTGCCGACGATTCGTTGCAGCGGCATATGCGGCTTTAGTACGAGCAACGCAACTACGCCAAACGCACCCGCGCCAATGGATGTCAGCGTTACCAGGACGCCGAGTACCGCGCCGAGCGCCGTCGCGAATGGGCCCGCCGGTAACGTTGCGCGCATCTTTTGGATCGTCACACTGCTGTCGCGATGTTTCAAAATCGAAGTTTTTGCAAGTAGCGCAATCGCGGTGATGATGAGCATACAACCGAGGATCGGCAAAATCACGCTGCCCATATCCCTGCCGCTATCCGAAAGATAACGCAACACTACGAGGGTCAACAACGCCGCGGGCACACTGCCCAAAGCCATCTGGTAAACCAAGCGCCAATCGACTCGTTGATTGCGTCCATGGACAATCGCACCGCCAATCTTGGTTAATGCAGCGAACATCAGATCGGTTCCAACCGCGGCGACGGGCGCGACGCCGAAAACCAAAATGAGCAATGGGGTGAGAAGCGACCCGCCTCCAACACCCGTCACGCCGACTAGAAGTCCCACAAGAAAGCCCGAAAATACGAATGCACTATCCATGGGGCTTTGTTTCTAGATCAACTGGCGGTTCGAATAAAGATTGCCGGCGCCGGTTCGTCCGACTACCGCGAAAATGCTATCAATCGTGGAATTAGGTAACTGTTCACGCCAACGATTCGCACTCTGCAATGGATTCTTGAACACGCTGTAATAGGCCGATTTCTGTCGCGAAGTACTGGCGGCAATGAACTCTTCGGTCTGGGCGTTCCAATTTAGATTCGCGAAATTAAACATGCGCCGCGTCATTTCCATCGGATTACGACACACGTCCTCGTAGAGAACCGTTAAGCAATTCGGTAGTCCCTCGATATCCGTTAGGGCTTTTTCCGTTGATACATACCAGCGCCAAGCCTGACGTTCAACCGGGGACATATTGCGCAAGTCATTGAGCGTTGCGCCGTTGGCGCGACCAACATCCGTATTGAGTAGAAGCTGGAGCATTGAAAAATCTTCAGCGCCATCTTTGTGTCCAGAGAAATCGCTTGGCTTGAGCGTCTTGCCGCGTAAATTAGAAGCGATGAATCCGCAAGGATGTCGCACCAGATGGATAAATGTCGCATTCGGGAGCACCCGCGCCAGCACACCGAGCCGAGTGACTGATTCAATCGATTTCCACACCACCGGCGAGTGGGTCAGTGCGGCGGAGTTGATAAACTCTTGGACGCGAAAATCGCCAAATAACCTCGCTCCAATACCTGAGGCCGCGACGGAACCACGCTTCAGCATACGTTGCATCGGTGTGTAATAAAGTTTGGGGAATACCGGCGTTTTACCTCCCACGCGCGCCGAGCGTGCGGTTAGTAATGACGCGACAAAATCGTTGATAGTCGCCGCGTAGTGGTTGAAATTCTCGACATTTGGCGCGTACGGTATCTCGCCCAAACGACCACCGCTGTCTGGCTCGTGACGATAGATAGTCAGTGGGTGACTATCAAATATTTTACCTACCCATGTTGTGCCGGAGCGTGGCATACCGACAACGCTAATCAGTTGCTTGAGTGAAGTAGATTTGTAGGATTTCATAGTTCCATCTCTTGGGAAGTTTTATGTGGAAACCAATGTCGCAGAACTACCGACGGTGTTCGGTGTCGACCAATCCCGGCGATCCGCACCGAGGCAACATTGTCGTTCAAGTACACGCAAGATGCTGTCTGCCGCTTCAAGCGGTGTACACGTCGCGGTATCGATCATCAGCTGCGGATGCTCTGGAACTTCATAGGGATCATTGATGCCAGTAAACTCTTTAATCACGCCAGCACGCGCCTTGGCGTACAAACCTTTTCGGTCGCGGGCTTCGCACAACTCGAGCGACGTCGATACGTGAACCTCGATAAACCAGCCATGCTCTTCAACCATCTCGCGAACTTTGCGGCGCGTCGCGGCGTAGGGGGCTATCGGCGCGCAAATGGCGACGCCGCCATGCTTGGTAATTTCGCTGGCGACAAAACCGATGCGTAGAATATTCAAGTCGCGATGAGCGCGCGAAAAACCTAACTCACTCGATAAATTTTGACGCACGATATCACCATCAAGCAGCGTCACGGAACGGCCACCAGTGGCCATGAGCCGGGCTAACAATGCGTTTGCGATGGTCGATTTTCCGGCGCCGGAAAATCCAGTAAAGAAAATCGTCACGCCTTGTTTCTCGTTTGTTGGATGAGCCCGCCGCAGCTCTTCTACAACTTCTGGATAGGCTAACCACGACGGAATTGGCAGTCGATCCTTAACGCAGCGCCGTAATTCAGAACTGGAAACGGTCAAAACAGTTTGGTCCGATTCGAGTTCGTCCTGCGGAAGAAACGTATCGAGTTCTTTTACGTAGGACAATTCCTGGAATGGGACCATCTTGATTCCCAACTCGTCTTCGTGCTGCGCGATTGACTCTTGGGCCGCGTACGGTGGATAAAATTGTCCGGTTGGCCCGGCGTGATACCGGCCGACAATCAAATGGGTGCAACCGTAGTTCTTACGGATAATGGCATGCAGTAAGGCCTCGCGCGGGCCCGCCATGCGCATCGCCAGCGGTAGCATCGAAAGGAGCATGTCCGTATCCGCGTTCCTACGCTGCACATGCTCGTAACAGCGCATACGGGTGTAGTGATCGAAATCGTCCGCTTGCGTCTCGCCCACAACCGGATGCAGTAGTATGTTTCCGTCTACCGCACGAGCGGCGCGATGGATCAGTTCAACGTGGCCGCGATGCATCGGATTTCGCGTCTGAAACGCAACGACGCGCGACCAGCCGCGCGTTGCCAGCAAATCGCGAAGCTGCCGAGGTGTGTGGCGTAGATGCGGGAAGTCAAAATGTTGCGGCATCTCGAGGCCATATATCGTGCCACCAAGATAAGTTTTGTGACTACGCGAAAACAAACGCGCTACGCCAGAGTGGCCAACATCTTGCGTTTGATAGACCTGGATTGCCTCGTGCTGTAAATCGGGCCGCCAGATATCCTCGACTTCCAATGCGGCCAGCAAAGCGCCATCCGCATCCATCAGGCCAATCGCGTCACCGACCGTTATTTTCTCGGCGAAGTTGTCGGCGACATCCAAGGTGATGGGAACGGGCCAAAACGTTCCGTCCTGAAGGCGCATACGTGTTACGACGGCGTCGTAATCGGATCTTTTCAAAAATCCGGTGAGCGGGGAAAGTGCCCCACTCATTATCATCTCAAGATCGCATAGTTGGCGCAGCGTTAGAGGCCACAAGTCCTTAAGGTTTTTTTGTTTTCGCCAGGCGATTGCCTGATCCGGAGGAACTAAACGCTCCGTTAAGGCGCCACCATGAGGCAGATTCAAATTGCTCACCATTCACTCCTACCGCTCAGTCAGAAACAAACGTCTCGAGCTGAGTGTAGTACGTGATTGTGACAATTAGGTTACGCGAATATGGCGGCTTCACCAGCCAAAAAAAAGGCAGCTTCAGGCTGCCTTTTTTCTACAACATGCGCGCGATTACCCTGCTGTGGTGGGTTCCGCGGCCGTGGGTTCGAGCAAGGCCTTCGCGCTTAAACGTACGCGGCCTTTCTCGTCCGCCTCTAATACTTTCACGCGGACTTTTTGACCTTCCTTCAAAAAGTCTTCGACCTTGTTGACGCGTTCGTTGGCAATTTGCGAAATATGCAGCAAGCCATCTTTGCCCGGCAGGATGCTGATGATCGCACCGAAATCGAGCAGGCGCGTAACCGTGCCTTCGTAGATCTGCCCCACTTCGACTTCCGCGGTAATCGCTAGGATGCGACGTTTCGCCTCTTCGCCCGCTTCGCCTGAAACGCACGCGATGTTCACCGTGCCATCGTCGGTAATGTCGATGGTGGTGCCGGTCTCTTCCGTCAGCGCGCGAATCACTGCACCGCCCTTGCCAATCACATCGCGAATCTTTTCTGGATTGATCTTGATCGTGATAATACGCGGCGCGAAGCTCGACAACTCTTGCTTCGAGTGCGGAAGCGCTTGCTGCATCAACTCCAGAATATGCAAACGGCCTTCTTTTGCTTGATCCAACGCGACCTTCATGATCTCCTTGGTGATGCCATTGATCTTGATGTCCATCTGCAACGCGGTGACACCTGCGTCGGTACCGGCCACTTTGAAGTCCATGTCGCCCAGGTGATCTTCGTCACCTAGAATATCGGTCAACACGGCGAAGCGGTTGCCATCTTTGATGAGGCCCATGGCAATGCCCGCCACGTGGTTTTTCATCGGTACACCGGCGTCCATGAGCGCGAGAGACCCACCACACACCGATGCCATGGAACTGGAACCATTGGATTCCAAAATTTCCGACACGACACGCAGCGAATAGCCGAATTCTTCCTTCGATGGAATCATCGCTAGCAAGCTACGCTTGGCTAAGCGCCCATGACCGATCTCGCGGCGCTTGGGCGTACCGACACGACCGGTTTCACCGGTGGAGAACGGCGGGAAGTTGTAATGCAGCATGAAGCGGTCTTTGTATTCGCCGCCCAGAGCGTCGATGATCTGCTCATCTCGCGCCGTGCCCAGGGTAACGGTAACCAGCGCTTGCGTTTCACCGCGGGTAAATAGCGCGGAACCGTGGGTGCGAGGCAACACGCCGGTGCGAATCGTGATGGGACGCACGGTACGCGTGTTGCGCCCGTCGATACGCGGCTCGCCATCGAGAATCTTATTGCGGACGATTTTCGATTCGATATCTGAAAATAGTGTCCTAACCATGTTGGTGTGATTCAAATCTGACTCGGCGGTAACGAGTTCCGCCATAACCTTGCCGCGAATTTCATCGACACGAATGGTGCGCGCCTGCTTCTGGCGAATGGCGTAGGCCTCACGCAAATCGGCTTCCGCCATTTCGGTGATACGCGCGACCAGGGTTTGATCTTTCTCGGGCGCGGACCATTCCCATGCATCTTTACCGCCTTCGTCCACGAGATCATTGATGGCGTTGATCGCCGCCTGCATCTGATCGTGTCCGAATACGACGGCGCCCAACATGATCTCTTCCGATAACTCGTGTGCTTCCGATTCCACCATCAATACCGCTACATCGGTACCGGCGACGACTAAATTTAACTTGGAGATTGCCAGTTCGGCGGCCGACGGATTCAACACGTATTGTCCGTCGATGTAACCCACGCGCGCCGCGCCGATTGGGCCGTCAAACGGTATGCCCGACAACGATACCGCAGCGGACGCACCAATCACCGCCGCGATATCCGGATCAATATCCGGGTTCGCCGACAACACTGTCGCGATAATCTGCACTTCGTTGTAAAAGCCTTCGGGGAATAGCGGGCGCATCGGCCGATCAATCAAACGCGATGTCAGTGTTTCTTTTTCCGAAGGACGGCCTTCGCGTTTAAAGAAACCGCCGGGGATCTTACCCGCGGCATAGGTGCGTTCTTGATAATCGCAAGTGAGCGGGAAAAAGTCCTGGCCTGCTTTAGCATTCGTCGCACCGACGGCGGTGACCAGCACTACCGTGTCGTCTATGCTAACCAATACCGCGCCATCGGCCTGGCGCGCGAGTTCGCCGGTTTCCAGGGTGACGGTATGCTTGCCGTACTGAAATGATTTTTTAATGGGATTCACAATATCTTCCTTGATTGTTACGCGGCGCGTGGCCTGAACGTGATGTTCGCAATTCGAAATGACGCGCCACGAAGAGTGGTCTTAAATGCACAAGAGCCTGGCTATGCAGGCTCTTGTGCTCTTGATTGCTATGGTCGACCGGGATTACTTGCGGATGCCAAGACGTTCGATCAGGGCTTTGTAACCATCGACGTTTTCGCGCTTCAAATAATCCAACAAACTACGGCGCTTGCTCACTAACATTAAGAGGCCGCGGCGGGAATGAAAATCCTTGACGTGGGTTTTGAAATGCCCGGTCAATTCATTGATGCGGCCAGTCATCAATGCAACTTGCACTTCCGGCGAGCCGGTATCGTTACCAGCCCGTTGAAAATCTTTGATAATCTGCGCTTTCTGCGCCGTTGTTGCTGTCATCGCACTTCTCCAGTTAGTTCCACTATATTCACATTTCTCGCTAAGCCGTTGATTATAACTTAATCATGGGCGAAAACTCAATAGGGCAACGTGCTTTGTTTGTACGCGGCCAGTCGCATCGATAGCGAACGTCAATCGCCGCAATCGTCAGGGCGTCGCTGGCGCAAACAACTTATCATAAGCCACCAACAGCGATCGGTGCATCGGACTTCCTTCCATATCCGCGCCCAGGCTGTCCAAGCCGAAAAATCGCTCGCTTTGATTGAGTAAGGCTTGCGCCTGGCGAACGGTTTCTACGCCATAGAGCAAGTTCAGGGAGCGACCGTAGTTGTCGGTATCGTCCAAATTCATCAGGCTTTCAATGCAGCGATAAACGAGCCGGCGCGCCGCATTCATTTGCTGATAGTGACGGATCCAGTCGCAGCCTTCCCGCGTCGCTTCTTCATCGCCGACCGCCAATGCCAGCAAGGTCTTAAGCTCGCCGACGCGCAATTCTTTCCAGACCGTGCCGAGCGGTATGGCCAGGCCGAGAATTTCCCACAGCGGTCGGTCGTCGTTCAAGTTCAGGGTTTGCAATTCCGCGAGCAACTTCCGCGATTCATCATCACTTAACGTCGGCAGCTTCACCACGGCTGGGCGAATCTGGTTGCCGACGCTATTGTTTTCCCATTCCAAATCTTCCACCGGATAAATCTCGGACATCCCCGGCACCAGGATGCGGCAACTGTAGGCGCCCTGTTCGGTGAAGTCGGCAACGTAAATGTCCTTACCCTCGTTCTTAACGCAATTACACAGCCAGGCGTAGTCCTCCGCCGTGGTGGTGCTGAAGTTCCAGTCGGCGAACGGATAGTCCGGTGTATCTCCGAGAAAATTCCAACTGATCACGCCACTGGAATCGACAAAGTGAATTTCCAGATTGGACGCCATGGCAATCTCATCCATATCGAAACCCGGTTCGGCAAATCCTTCCAGCGACTCCAGCGCGCGGCCTTGCAGCAGCTCGGTGAGCGCACGTTCCAGGGCGATCTCAAAGCGCGGGTGTGCGCCGAAGCTGGCAAAGCAACCTTGATCCTTCGGATGCAGTAGCGTCACGTTCATCACTGGGTAGCGCCCGCCGAGCGAGGCGTCGCGCACCAAAATACCGAAACCCGCCTCGCGCAGGCCTTTAATGCCGGCGGCGATGCCAGGATAACGCGCGATCACCGCGTCCGGCACCTCGGGCAGGCACACGCCCTCGGCAATGATGCGATTCTTAATATGCCGCTCAAAAATTTCCGACAAAGCCTGACTGCGCGCCTCCATCATCGTGTTGCCAGCAGCCATGCCATTGCTGACATAGAGGTTGCCGATAATGTTGACCGGTATCCAGGTCTTGGCGCCATCGCGTAAGCGCGTGTAGGGCAACGCGCAGATGCCGCGCCCCACGTTGCCGGAATTAAGATCGACCAGCACCTCAGCATCAATCTCGCCCTGTGGGTTATAGAACGCGTGCAGTTCGGGATTGAGCAACTCGGCTGGCCACTTGCCATCTTGCGTCGGCGCAAACCAACGCTCCTGCGGATAGTGCACAAAGGGACGGTTGGCGCGGGTCGTGCCCAGATAAAAATGCGTCCAGAAATAATGGGTGTTGAGCCGTTCAAAAAATTCACCCAGCGCGCTGGCGCGTGCGGCTAACTTCGTTGCACCCTTGCCATTGGCAAACAGCATCGGGCATTCGTTGTCGCGCACGTGCACCGACCAAATCGACTCAACCGGATTCAGCCAGGAAGACTCGTCCAAATGAAATCCGCGGGCGGCAAGCTTTTGCTGCATCGTATCGATTGTCGACTCAAGAGAGGCATCTTTGCCGGGAATAAAGCTTTCGGTTTGCATAGTAAGGCACTTAGTAAATTGCTAGGGTGACGGAGGGTGACACAAGACTACGTCGGATAAAAGCTATTTTACTGTCGTATGGCTAGTGATTCGCACGCAATACCGTTATATTTTCGAAGCATGCCGGTTCGATGCGCATCAATGGCAGTTGCATATCGATGCGGACTGGCCTAAGATCAATTCTGAGGCGCACGAAACTAAACGTGCGGCCGGTTAAAAGCAACGCAGTCCAATGGAGGTGCTATAGAGGAAAATCACTGTTACTCGACCCCGACGCCTGCACTAATTTGCCGGCACACGTCGCGCGAAGCGACGAAATAAAACCACAGCCATGTGGCAACCCGTGAAGCCCCGCGATTTTCGTGGGGCTTTGCATTTGTGGCGGCCGAATGCTGATGCATTCACGGTTACCGCGTTGATTGGCAGCGCGATCGTACATTCCGATTCGGGTAGGAGTGTAAGAAATGGCCTAGCGCCGCGAATCGCACTGGAGGGATACTGGGGGTCATCGCGGCGGCAAAGCGGATCGGCCTAAGAGGTCACTTACATGCGACTCTTCAGACGTGCCTTGCCGTTGGGCAAGCGGGATATCCCTCGCGGCAGCACAGCTAAAAATGTGAGTGCACCGCGCCAATCAACCGCCCCTTAGCGTTTCAATTTTGCTCATGCCGTTTACGACAAACCGCACACGTCAAAACCCGCAAGTGATCAGGACAATTTTGTTGGAAACACGATAACGCGAATGCATCCGAAATCGTTCGTCAGATGGCGGTTTTCTTTTCTGGCTTACGAACTGAGTTTTTTAAGCGGCCAGCGGAAATATTCCGGAAATTAAAGACAATGCCGTTACCCGAAGCCTGAAATACACCAATAACCAAGAGGGACAGGTCCTCCTACGCAACGAGTACCCAGGTGGTACTGCGACCGGTATTGGCGTAGGTCCCACGGTGGCGATTGCGGCCGCTGCCGGCGCCATGGGCGGTATCGTCGGTCAAGGCTTGTCGATTGCCGCTGGCTATCAGGATGCGTTTTCTTGGCGGCAAGTGGGCGTCGCTGCCATCGGCGCCGGTGTCACGGCGGGGCTGGGCGCAGCGTTCGGCGGCGCCCAAACCGGCGGCTTTTCGACTAAATTTAGCCTCGCGACCAAAGGCGCCAACACGGCCGCTGCGATCAACGCTGCCGTCAACAGTGTCGCCACTCAAGATGTACTGCTCGCCACTTTTGCCACGCTAACCCAAGCCCACATTTTTTCATTGCCCTTGCCAGGAGCATTGCCCCGCTTGCCTGATGGCGTAGCATGGCCTGCGAGCCAGTATCCATGAGCGTTTCGAGGCATATCCCTGCGGAGATATAGGTTACTCTGCCGGCATCCTGCGCCATTTTCTGACCGGCTTACCCTTCCCAAGATAAGTCAGCGCATCGCCTTCGAAAACGAAAGTCCACGTTCCATTGTCGTTATCAAATATGATTTTGTCGCCATCACTTTTAATCTGATAGGCGCGCTTACCTTCGAACGGCGCGCCGCCTCCGGTAATCGCGGATCCGGTATCGCTGAAGGTGACGTAACGATCGTAACCGTAGATCCACTTGTCTTGGGTCAGCGAATACGTTCCGTAGCCGTAATATGACTTTCGCGTACCCAGAATTTCGCGATACATCAGAACCATGATCACGCCATCATGCTGCGACATGCGGCCGTCGGCCTGAGGTGGGTGTAGAACTTCACCATCGGCCAGCGACTCTTCTAGCCGCCAGTTTCCCTCCAGCGCTGCTTTTACGCGTTCAAGGCTAGCGCCTTCTCCCCACGCAAGCGGGGCGAGCAGCAACCCAACGATCATTGTCCAACGCCATTCGATGAGTAACGTGCGGCACTGGGAACTTAGCATTTGCATCTCATTTCTCCTTGAATTATTTAACGATTGAATCATTTGCAAAAAAATTTGCCGCGCAATTTTCTTAGTATGTCACTCGCGCTCAGTTTCAGGCATTATTTGTGAATGCAATCCATAGGAATAGTTTGCCATGAGCGAAACCCAAGTAAGCAACCGTTATTGTGTCCGCGCCGATGAGGTCCTGGGCTATCATCCGGCCAATCACACCGGCACGCTGAATCGTCGCTTGATCGGGCCAGAAACCGTCGGCGCGACTCAGCTTGAAGTGCTGCTCGGCGTGGTCGAGAACGGCCGTGGCGCCGAGCCCCACGCCCATCCAGGCAACGAGCAGGTGTGCTACCTATTGGAAGGCCGCGCGCGCGTCGAAGGGGCGGGCGAAACGATGGAACTTGGGCCCGGCGACTGTTGTTTTTTTCCCGCCGAGGTGCAGCATGTTGTCGTGGCGATCAGCGACACGCCAGTGAAGGTGCTGGTGATCTATGCACCGCCTTATGGTGAATCGCCGGACAAAGTGATCAGGGCGCGCGAGGCATGAACGGCTTGGCAAAAATATTGTGGCTCGCGGCATTGCTGTTCGCGCCGTGGGCGAACGCGCAGAGCTACCCGAGCAAGCCGGTGCGGGTGATCGTGCCGTTCGCCGCCGGCAGCTTGTCGGACACCCTGGGCAGGCTGCTCGCGCAAGAGCTAGCGGTCGCGCTCGGCAAGCAGTTCGTGATTGACAACAAGCCCGGCGCCAGCGCGATTATCGGGGCGCAGGCGACGGCGGTCGCGCCGCCGGACGGCTACGTACTGATGCTCACCAGCAACACCGCGCAAGCAGCCAACCCCAGCCTGTTCAAGAAACTCCCCTATGATCCGGTGAAGGACTTCACGCCGATCGCTCGCATCGGTTACTACCCGTTCGTGTTATTGGTTAACCCAAGCGTGCCGGCGAACTCAGTACAGGCGTTGCTCGACTATGCGCGAGCCCATCCCGGCAAGCTCAGTTACGCCACCACCAACAGCATGTCGTGGGTGTCGGCGGAGACCATCAATGTCCTAGCGCAAACCGACTTACAGCGCGTGCCTTACAAGTCGAACCCGCAGGCGCTGACGGATCTCATGAGCGGAGAAATCCAGATCATGATCGCCGATCTGGGCACCAGCCTGGCGCACATCAAGGCAGGTAAGTTGCGCGCCCTCGGCGTGACGCCCGCGAAGCGCACCCGCCTCGCGCCGGATATGCCGTCCATCGCGGAAACTGGTTTGCCGAATTTCGACATGGTGGGTTGGGTTGGCCTGGTTGGCCCGGCCGGCTTGCCAAACGACGTGGTGAAGAAACTATATGACGCCCTCGCCAAAATCATCGCGCGGCCCGATGTCCACGAGCATATGCTTGCGATCGGCTGCGACCCTGCCGTCACGACGCCTGAGCAATTCAGCGTATTTATCAAGCAACAGATTGCCGAGTGGGCACAGCGCGTGAAGGCGGCGAAGATTGAACCCGAATAGCGGCTCGCGGCTATGAGCGGCCCACTCAGCGGCATCAAAGTGCTGGACATGACCACGGTGTTCATGGGCCCGCATTGCACGCAAATCCTCGCCGAACACGGCGCCGACGTGATTAAACTCGAAGCGCCGGAAGGTGACATCGTGCGCAAAATCATACCGGCGCGACACGACGGCATGGGCGGGCTTTTCCTACTCGCTAATCGGGGCAAACGCAGCATTGTGTTGGACGCGAAACAACCCGCCGGTCGCGAGGCGATACTAAAACTCGCAGCCGCAAGCGACGTGTTTATTTACAATCTGCGGCCGCAAGCCATGGCGCGGCTCGGCTTGAGTTACGCCGAGGTTGCCGCGGTGAATCCAAGCATTATCTACGTCGGCGCCTTCGGCTACGGCCAAGACGGGCCTTATGCGGCGCGGCCCGCCTACGACGACCTAATCCAAGCGGCCGCTGGCTTGGCATCGCTGCCGACGCGAGTGAACGGCGCCGAGCCGCGCTACGTGCCCTGCGCGATTGTCGATCGCACCGTGGCCCTCGCGGCGGTGAATGCGGTCACGATTGCGTTGTTCCATCGCCAACGCAGCGGTCAAGGCCAAGCGGTCGATGTGCCGATGTTTGAGACCATGGCCCAGCTATTACTGGGCGAACATTTGTACGGCCATGCCTTCGAGCCGCCGTTGGCAGGCCTCGGTTATCCGCGCTCACTTGCGCCTGATCGCCGACCCTATATGACTCAGGATGGATATATCGCAGCGCTGGTTTATACCGATCGACAATGGTTAATTTTTCTAAAAATCGTCGGTCGTAGCGAGTTACTGCAGGATTATCGTTTCATCGATATGGGCAGTCGCACGACGCACGTGAAAGAGGTCTATGCCTTCATTGCCGAAGTACTGAAAACGCGCACCACGGCAGACTGGCTGGAAGCGTTCAACCGCGCTGACATTCCCGCCATGCCCATGCAAACGTTAGAGAGCCTAATTGACGACGCGCATTTACAGGCAGTCAAATTATTCGAGCTGGCCGAGCATCCGAGCGAAGGAAAAATCCGCCAGATGCGCAATCCGACCCGCTGGTCTGCAACGCCGCTCGGCGCCATTCGCCACGCACCGCGGCTGGGTGAGCACAGCCGCGAAGTGCTACGCGAGATCGGTTACGGCGAAGCGCAAATTGAGCAACTGATTAAATCCGGCATAACGGTGGAGCCATGACGAGCTTTACACTCAGCGACGAGCAACAATCCATCCGCGCCAACGTGCAAAAACTTTGCGCGCAATTTGGCGATGACTATTGGCTCGCCAAAGATAAAACAGCCGAGTTCCCGCACGAGTTTCATCGCGCCTTTGCCGACGGCGGCTGGCTCGGCATCGCCATGCCGGAACGCTACGGCGGCGCGGGGCTGGGCATCACCGAGGCTGCGCTCATGATGCAAACCGTCGCCGCATCGGGCGCAGCCATGAGCGGCGCCTCTTCAATACACATGAATATTTTCGGGCTCAATCCGGTAGTGGTATTCGGTACCGAGGAACAAAAGCAACGCTGGCTACCGCCCATGATCGCCGGTCGCGAGAAAGCATGCTTTGCGGTCACCGAACCGAACACCGGTTTAGATACCGCCCACCTACAATCCAAGGCCGTACTCACGGGTGATCATTACCTGCTCTCCGGTGCAAAGGTATGGATTTCGACGGCGCAAGTCGCGCAAAAAATATTGATCCTGGCGCGCACGACGCCGATCGAAAACGTGCCGAAACCCACTCAGGGCTTAAGCTTGTTCTATACCGATCTGGATCGTCGCCATGTGGAAGTGCGCGAAATTCCCAAGATGGGCCGCCACGCCGTGGACTCCAATCAGCTTTTTATCGACGCGCTGCCGGTGCCCGTCGCCGATCGTATCGGCGAAGAAGACCGCGGCTTTGAATATCTTTTGCATGGCCTGAATCCGGAGAGAATTTTGGTTGGCGCGGAGGCGGTCGGCATCGGCCAAGCCGCGCTGCAACGGGCCGCAAATTATGCCAAGGAACGCGTCGTGTTCGGCCGGCCCATCGGCCAAAACCAAAGCATCCAACACCCACTCGCAGAATGCTGGATGGAACTCGAAGCGGCAAACTTAATGATGCTCAAAGCCGCCGCACTCTACGATGCTGGCCAACCCTGCGCAGCGGAAGCCAACGCAGCGAAATATCTTGGCGCGGAAGCAGGATTCAAAGCCTGCCAAACGGCAGTCATGACCCTTGGCGGCTACGGCTACGCCAAGGAATACCACGTCGAACGCTATCTGCGCGAAGTGATGATCTGCCGCATCGCACCCGTTAGCCCACATATGATTTTGAACTATATCGCGGAGCGAGTATTGGGATTACCGCGCTCATATTGAAGGCGTATTCCATTCGAATTTGAAAACCAATTTCGATAATACATGGACAGTTGTGTTGATTCGAATTGATCCGCTATTCCGACCATATGACCGGCATATAAATTCAGGCGACATCGGCCATTGGAAAGATTTGCATAACGGCCAACTTCAGACTGACGCACCGCACAATTCAATGTCCATTTTCGAGCACACAACGGTCGCATTAGAGACTTATTATCTGATCCAAATTCTCCTCGATATCTGAATTTCCACGCCTTGAGTTGGATCGTCTGGTGGCCCCTCTGACGCGCGGCGATCCTGAGTCGCCCTTGCGCTGGACCTGCAAGAGCACCAGCCATCTGGCGCAAGAGTTGTCGCTGCATGGGCACCCGATCAGTGCAAGAGCTGTGGCGCACCTGCTGAACCTGGCCGGCTACAGCCTGCAGGGCAACCGCAAGACATTGGAGGGAGCGGCCCATCCTGACCGTAACGCGCAATTCGAACACATCAACGCCAAGGTCAAGCGCTTCCAGCGGCGTGAGCAACCGGTGATTTGGACACGAAGAAGAAGGAACTCGTTGGCCCGTATAAGAACAACTGGCGAGAGCGGCCGCGCAAGGGGGAGCCTGAACGAGTGGATATTCACGACTTCCCGGACCCGGAACTCGGCAAGGTTATCCCCTATGGCGTGTTCGACATGAGTCGCAACGAGGGCTGGGTGAGCGTGGGCATCGATCACGACACCGCGCAGTTCGCGGTGCAGGCCATCGGCCGCTGGTGGCAGAAGATGGGCCGCAAACGCTATTCCCACGCCAGGGCGTTGTTGATCACCGCCGACGGCGGGGGAAGCAATGGCAGTCGGTGCCGTTTGTGGAAGGTCGCCCTGCAGAGCTTGGCGGCCCGCCTCGGGTTGCCCATGCATGTGTGCCACTTCCCGCCCGGGACCAGCAAGTGGAACAAGATCGAGCATCGCATGTTCTCTCACATCACCCAGAACTGGCGAGGTCGGCCTTTGGTGAGTCACGAAGTGATCGTCAATGGCCCTAGGCCACCCCGTCTGATCGCCAACACAACGACTCGCGCAGGCTTGAAGATTCGAGCCAAACTCGATCGCGGCAAATACCCGACTGGCATCAAGATCACCCACGCGGAGTTGGCCTCGCTCAATCTCACGCCCGACAACTTTCATGGCGATTGGAACTACACGGTCCTTCCGCTGCGAAGGAAAACTTAATCATGTTATTTTTGCGCGGCGCCTTAGTACGAATACCAATGGCTTCTGGATTCATGTTGCGCGAGGTCGCGGCGACGGCACATCCGCACCACCCATCTTCACCAGTTTGAGTAGCCTCAACTTTGCTGGTGAATGGATCGACCTCATTGGTGACTTCAACGGCGACGGTAAGATGGACCGATCCAAAGATAGAGGCACCCTCGGCAAGTCAAAGTTATAACCGATACACGTATGTTTTTAACAATCCGCTTAGCTTCACTGATTCAAGCGAATTTGGTACTTGGTCGAACTTTAGGGACCAATTTCTGAATCCATTTTCGCGCAATAATCCATTAAATATTGCTAATCCGAACAGCCTCTTCAATCCCACGGGCAGAAATAGTATTTGGTTCGGCGCCAAACAAAACTTCAACGGCGTACGAAGTGGCGATCTAGGGCTGATCTTAATGGGTCGCATGCACATGGTGGCGCCCTAAGTGTGACGGTGAATGTGATTCCAGGAATGAATGCGTTTGCTCGACTACATGACTATTGGTTCAATTCTGGTACGTTGTGTTGCTTTTCTTCCACGAATATCCCATCTATGATTCCAGCCGTGGGGATCACATACCCCGCAATTGTGAGCGGTCCGGCTTCTGTTACATTGAGTTTGGATCGAGATAGGTATCGAAAATAGGTGTAGTGATATGAAAACACTAGCAGAAGACTGTTCAGCTACTCCTTGGGTATTCTGTGGTTATACACATGCCTCGCAGAAAATTGTAATGCTATCAGTGCTAGCGCTGGTCGTTTCCTGTTCAACAATCAGCCCCGACGAAAATTTCAAGCAGATAATTCGTAAAGGTATTGGCCACAGTATTGCTGATGAAACGAGGCTGATTTATTTCGAGTTCTAAGGGAGACAAGGCGCGAACACAAAATATCGACGCAGCATACGAATAACATGTGAGGAGATTTTTTTGTTCGTAACGCAGTATCGCGACGAAATCGGAATAAATCAGAGCTTCCCTAGGTGTTGATGCGGGTCGAGCGAACTCGGAAGGAGTATACGATGTCCCGAACACCGTCGGAAGGTCGGCGTTTTTTCAGCATCGCCACCAGCCGCACCCTGCTTGCCTCGTGGCAAGGCAT
>JBKJHT010000011.1:0-3004 GCA_046598945.1 Burkholderiales bacterium
CTTTTGCTCTTCGGTCAGCGGATGCTGGCGTGACCCTTTCTCGCTGATCTGGCTGGAGATGTTGGCGGCAGCCAACTGCGCCTCTTTCTCCTGCGACCGGTAGGCGCTGTCCGCATAGACAGCGCGCTTGTTGCCGTTTTCATCTTCACTCTGATCCAGTAGCGCTTCAAACACCTGACTGTCATGGACGCTGGCGTCCGTCGCCGCGTAGCTTTGCACTAGCTTGTGGTCTTGATCCGCATGGATGTGGTTCTTATAGCCGTAATGATTTTCGTTGTTCTTTTTGCTCCAACGCGCATCCAGGTCTTTCTGGCTCAGCTTGGCTTTGGCGGAGGGTGCTTGCCACTCTCCCGGAGTTTCGCCGGCCTTGACCTGGGCGTTCTCCTCGCGGCTGTTGCGTTGGCGCGGCACTTCGACAAAGGTGGCATCGATCATTTGCCCTGCACGCGCCACATAGCCGCGCTGAGCCAATTGCACGTGGAAGCAGGCAAACACACTCTCCACCAGGTTCAACGCCTTGAGCCGCTCACGAAACAGCCACACTGTCTTGGCATCCGGCACTTTATCTTCTAGCGCCAACCCGAAAAAGCGCACGAAGGAGAGGCGATCTCGTATTTGGTATTCGATCCGCTCATCAGACAGGTTGTGCAGTTGTTGCAGAACCAGCACTTTGAACATGAGCACCACATCAATCGGCTTCGCCCCCGCGTTGCTCTTGCGTTCCTTCTCGTGCACGCGATTGAGCTCGGCGCGGAACGCTTCCCAGTCGATTTGTTCTTTCAACCCCACCAATGGGTCTCCCATCTCGGTCAACTCAGTCGTGCGCTTCGCTAGGTCAAAAAATCCCGGCTGCCGTCTTTGATGCCTCTTCATCTGCGTCCAAACTTTGTTGTGACTTTGTGTTTAACGTTTCCGCTTGCCTGTGCGCTTACTAACTATCAGCAAATTTCGTCAATTTTTAGAGGTGCCCTTAAGATTAACGATCGCTTGCCGCCACGCTCGCGGGGCGATCATCGATCTCTCTACGGCGGCTGCAAGTAAATTGGGCGTGGTCAAGGTACGACTGGAAGTGGTCGATATGCCAGGTGATGCGGTCGATAGAACGGGCCGCTTACTGTTACGAATTCACCACATGGCTGGGAGCAAGGCGGGATGCGGCGCTCCAGGTATGCCCTGCCGCGAGGCGCGCTGCACTTAGCTCGTGGCAGAGCGGCAGGGGTGCACTCCCCCCCTCAAAAGGAGGCCTGGTAGAGCGGAAAAAGCACCGGGCCTTCCGCCGTATGAAAGCATTTACCCTCACTCTCCCACCAGCCAGTCCGTAGTCGTATCTCCCGCCCAGTCCAGTGAATAGTCGCCCTCTGCAACGAAGCGATGAAAGGAAGAATAAGGCCAATCGCACACCCGTGCGAAATGCCCATGTTTCACCGGATTGAAATGCACATAGTCGACATGGCGCGCGTAGTCTTCGTCGTTACGAATCGTGTGTCCCCAATAGCGGCGCTGCCACTTGTCCCCCCTTTCGGGAAATGCTTCGTTCGCCTTTCGCCAAGCGAACCGGCGACAGTCGTTCTGTTTTGGGGATGGCTTTGGCGAAGGCGATCTTGATCGCCTTCCATCGCGACGGATAATCGACGTCCCCCAATGGCAACATCCAGATGCGATGCATGTGGTCAGGCAATACCACCCAACAGTCGATGTGGAAGGATCGATGGACGCGCACCTTGCGCACGGCGTCGCGCAAGGCATCAATCCGTTCAACAAGAAGCGGGCTGCGCCGTTCCAGCAGATTGACGGTGAGGAAAAACGTGCCACCGGGAACGCGGTTGCGACGGTAGTCGGGCATGGCATGATATTACTCTTAGCCACTGCTTCATACGGCGGAAGGCGCTATCGCTTTTCCACCCTACGGTACTAACGTAACGGGGTTAACCGGCCGCCGAAGCGCGTAGCGCGTAGGGATCCAACGGCGACGCCGTTGGACGGTGCCGTGGGTTACCAGCGCCTGGTGCGCAACGGCTACTTGCCCGAGCGCACGATTCAGACGGGCATCGGGGATGTGGCGGTGAAGGCGCCGCGGGTGCGCGATCGGGCTGGGCAGTTGCGCTTCAGCTCTGCGATACTGCCGCTATATCTAAGGTGCACGAAGACGATTGAGGAATTATTGCCGTGGTTGTATCTGAAGGGCATCTCCACGGAGGGATTTTCCGAAGCGCTGGGCGCACTGCTGGGACACGATGCACCCGGGCTGTCGGCGGGCGCCATCAGCCGCCTGAAGAAGCTGGCTGTTGGCGACTTGGCGTTTGGTTTCTGAAAGGCGCTACCGCAGGTGTATGGCTCGACGCGTGCGCAGCGCTGCTGGCTGCACAAATGCGCCTATGCCAGCCCCACCCCTAACGTGCTCAACAAGCTGCTCAAACATCTGCAACCCAAAGCGAAGTCCGATTTGCAGCAGATCTGGATGGCCGAGACGCGGGAAGACGCGGACCACGCCTTCGCCTCGTTCGTGGATATCTACGAGTCGAAATATCCGAAGGCCACCGAGGGCCTGACCAAGGACAAGGAAGCGTTGCTAAGCTTCTATGACTTTCCGGCCGAGCACTGGCATTCGCACCAGCAACCCGATCGAATCGACGTTTGCTAGCGTGCGGTTACGCACTGCCAAGAGCCGCGGCTGTGGATCGCGAGCGAGCATCCTGTGCACCGTGTTCAAGCTCGCTAAAAGCGCGGAGCAACGATGGTTGAAATTGCGTGGCGCCGAGATAATCGCAAAGGTCATCACCGGAGTTCGGTTCAAAAATGGAGTTGAAGTGCAAGGATCGGACCGTGAAAGAGTCGCCGCCTGATCACATCGCCATACACAACTCTTCACAATAACTCAGCCGTGACAGCCTATTACGACTAGAGTGTGGCAAAATCATGTTTTGCTAAAACACTCATCTATTTCTTCTCTTTGCGACCTAACCCTACCATGAATTGCGTCCGGATATGAGTTCCAACGCGCCGG